>NZ_JBSFAI010000008.1:0-280579 GCF_056280165.1 Ralstonia sp. 110700041-2
ACCTGACCCCGATGCAGTTTGCGCAGGGGCATGAGCAAGAGTTTTTAACCTCGGACTCTAACTGTGCTTCGTACTAAAACCGGGGGCAGGTCACCTGATCGCCAAACAAAGAGCTGAAGAAGCACAGCGCGCCAACAGCGGACGTGGAAAGCAGCGCGCGATGCGGCACGCCATTGGTAGATACCTTGGCAAACCAGCGCGGCGCTTGGCCTTCGAGCGCCAAATCGTACAGAATCCGCGTCGACACATAGAGGCTCGACGTGCCGGACGACAGCAGCGCGGTCAGCACCACCGCATTCATCATCCCGGCCGCAAACGCGAGGCCCGCGTGCTGGAACACCAGCGCAAACGGGCTGACGCCGACGTCCGTCGCTTCATTGCGCAGCAGGTTCGGGTCGGTGTATGGCAGCAGCACGCCAATGATCAGGATCGCCAGCACATAGAACAGCAGAATGCGCCAGAACGTCTGGCGGATGGCGCGGGGGATCGTGCGGGAGGGGTTCTCCGCCTCGCCGGCGGCCACGCCGATGGTTTCGACACCCTGGAACGAGAACCCGGCAATCATCGCCACACCCACCATGGCAGGCACACCGCCCACGAACGGCGCATCACCCACGGTGAAGTTCTGCCAACCCGACTGTGGGCCGCCGTGCATGATGCCGAAGATCATCGCCAGGCCGATCAGCAGGAACACGATGATGGTCACCACCTTGATCATCGAGAACCAGTATTCCGCCTCGCCGAAGCCGCGCACGGAGAAGGCGTTGAGGCCAAACATCAGCAGCAGGAATGCGGCGCTCCAGACCATGCCCGAGATGCCCGGGAACCAGTACTTCATCACGAGTTGCGCGGCCGCCAATTCCACCGCAACGGACACGGCCAGTGCAAACCAGTAGTTCCATCCCAGCGCAAAGCCAAAGCCTTCTTCGACATACAGGCGGCTGTAAGTCACGAACGAACCCGAGACGGGCAGATGTACCGCCAGCTCGCCAAGACTCGTCATCAGGCAATAGACCATCACGCCGATCAGCGTGTAGGTCAGCAGTGCGCCGCCGGGGCCGGCCTGGGCAATGGACGCGCCGGACGCGACGAACAGCCCCGTGCCGATGGCGCCGCCCAGGGCGATCATCATCAGGTGGCGCGAGCGCAGGCGTCGGCGCAGTTCGGATTGGGCTTCGAGCCCGGTGGGGGTGATGGGTGTATGCATAGCCGGTAGCGCCGGAGCGGGCGCCCCAATAAAAGCGCCGGCCGGATGCTGTGCAAACGGCTGGCGGAGCGGGGGGATGGTTACTGTGTACTGTTTGCCACGATCGGCAATTCGGGGCCGGGGTCTTGGCCGGCCAGCGAATCGCGCAACACGGGCGGGCGCGGGAAGTGCATGTCCGGGTAACGGACAATGCCGCCGCCACGCACCAGCCGGTAGCCGATCCAGATCAGGAAGAAGACCGGGATGCCGATGTACGTGGCGATCACCGCCGGCCAATCGACGGTGCCGCTGGTGAACGCCTGGTAGTTCTGGCCCAGCGTGATGACCAGGCACAACCCGAACGCGAACAACGGGCCATATGGGAAGAACCTGGAGCGGTACGGCAACTGCGCCGGATCGTGCCCCTGCGCCACGAGTCCCTTGCGGAAGCGATAGTGGCTCACGGCAATCCCAAGCCACGCCACGAAGCCGGTCATGCCAGAGGTGTTCAGCAGCCACAGGTAGACCGTCTTGTCGCCAAACAGCGAACTCAGGAAACATAGCGCGCCAACGGCGGTCGTGGCCAGTAGTGCATTGCGCGGCACACCGTTCTGGGTGAGTCGCGCAAAGATACGCGGCGCGCGGCCCTCAGTGGCCAGGTTGTAGAGCATGCGCGTGGATGCATACATGCCCGAGTTGCCCGCCGACAGCACCGCGGTCAGGATCACCGCATTCATCAGCCCGGCGGCAAAGGCCAGGCCAGCATGCTTGAACACCAGCGTGAACGGGCTCACGCCAATGTTGGTGACTTCCGTCGACAACAGATTCGGATCGGTGTACGGCACCAGCAGGCCGATGATGAAGATCGCCAGCACGTAGAACAGCAGGATCCGCCAGAACACCTGTTTGACCGCACGTGGAATGGTGCGCGCCGGGTCGGCCGATTCGCCGGCCGCCACGCCAATCAGCTCCGTCCCCTGGAACGAGAACCCGGCGATCATCGCCACGCCGATCATCGCCGGCAGCCCACCCACGAACGGCGCATCACCGATCGTCAGGTTCTGCAGGCCCGATTGCGGACCGCCCTTCATGATCCCGAAGATCATCGCCAGGCCAATGCCGATAAAGAAGATGACCGTAACGACCTTGATGAGCGCGAACCAGTATTCCGCCTCGCCAAAGCCGCGCACCGAGATGGCGTTGAGCAGGAACATGATGGCGAGGAACACGGCGCTCCACAGCACGCCCGGCACATCGGGAAACCAGTAATGCATGACGAGCTGTGCGGCGGCCAGTTCAACGGCAATCGTTACGGCCCAGTTGTACCAATAGTTCCAGCCGAGCGCGAAGCCGAAGCCTTCGTCCACGTACAGCGCGCCGTAGGTGGCGAAGGACCCGGAAACCGGCATATAGGCGGCAAGTTCGCCCAGGCTGGTCATCAGAAAGTAGACCATCGCCCCGATCAGGATGTAAGCGGCGAGGGCGCCTCCGGGGCCGGCCTGCGAGACCGACGCCCCCGAGGCCACGAAGAGCCCGGTGCCGATCGACCCGCCGATGGCGATCATGGTGAGATGGCGCGCGCGCAAGGTGCGGCGCAAGCCCGGCGTCTCTGAAGACGGGGTAGCGTGTTCTGACATGGATACAGAGTGGTCGATTTTGCTCGGATCGCGAATCAAATCGACGAAATGTGACGAGACGTTCCCGCGCCTGATGGGCACCCGGCAAACGAAATGCGCGACTCTATCAAAACCGTCACGTAGCGGGCAAAAAATCCATGCTGCAGCACCCGCGTTTGAACTTGCCGGGGCGTGCCGAATCGCCCGCCAGACGGCGCCGTGCAGCGCAAAAATAAAAATTGAACGACCGTGCTATTTTGTGTATTCTGTGTCGAGTCGCGGCCTTACCGCGCGTTAAAAAAACGATAGTTGAGAGACAGTTCAACCGCGAGGCACGGTGCGCCTGATCTGCCGGCCCTCGCATCACCAAAGGAACCAGCATGACTGCGGAGTACAAGGTCCAGGACGGCGTTGCCGTCATCACGCTCAGCAACCCGCCCGTCAACGGCCTTGGCCACTCCACGCGCCTGGGCATCGTTGAAGGCATGGTGAAAGCGGGCGACGACGCCAACGTCAAGGCCATCGTGATCACCGGTGCGGGCAAGGCCTTCTCGGGCGGCGCCGATATCCGCGAGTTCAACACGCCCAAGGCCACGCAAGAGCCGACGCTGCACGCTGTCATCAAGGCAGTCGAGTCGAGCAGCAAGCCGGTCGTGGCGGCCATCCATTCGGTGGCGATGGGCGGCGGGCTGGAACTGGCGATGGGCTGCCATTTCCGCGTGGCCGCACCAGGCGCACAAATTGCGCTTCCCGAGGTCAAGCTGGGGATTCTGCCGGGCGCGGGCGGTACGCAACGCCTGCCGCGCGCAATCGGCCTGGAGCCGGCGCTGAACATGATCGTTTCCGGCAACGCCATCCCGTCGGAAAAGCTCGCCAAGAGCGGTCTGTTCGACCAGATGATCGAAGGTGACCTGATGGCCGGTGCCATCGATTTCGCACTGAAGGCCGCAGCCGAGGGCAAGCTGCCGAAGCTGCGCGATCGCAAGGTCGAGCACGACAATCCGCAAGGTTTCCTGCAATTTGCGCGCAACACCGTCGCGGCCGTCGCCAAGAACTTCCCGGCGCCGGGCAAGTGCGTTGACGCCGTGCAGGCCGCCGTGGAAAAGCGTTTTGACGACGGCATCAAGTTTGAACGCGACCTGTTCATCGAACTGGTGAATACGTCCGAATCGCGCGCACTGCGCCACGCCTTCTTTGGTGAACGCGCTGCAAGCAAGATCCCCGATGTGCCGGAAGATACGCCAGTGCGCAAGGTGGAGAAGGTTGCCGTGATCGGCGCTGGCACGATGGGCGGCGGCATCTCGATGAACTTCCTCAACGCAGGCATTCCGGTCACGATGCTGGAAACCAAGCAGGAAGCGCTGGACCGCGGCGTCGCCACCATCCGCAAGAACTACGAGAACAGCGCCAAGAAGGGCAAGCTCACGCAAGAGAAGGTCGAGCAGCGCATGGCCCTGCTGACCCCGACGCTGTCCTACGACGACATCAAGGATGCTGACCTCGTCATCGAGGCCGTCTTTGAAGAAATGGGCGTCAAGGAAGTCGTGTTCAAGAAGCTGGACGAAGTCGTCAAGCAGGGCGCAATCCTGGCGTCGAACACCTCCACGCTGGACGTCGACAAGATCGCCAGCTTCACCAAGCGCCCGCAAGACGTTGTCGGCATGCACTTCTTCAGCCCGGCCAACGTGATGAAGTTGCTGGAAGTCGTGCGCGGCAAGGACACCGCCAAGGACGTGCTGGCCACCGTCATGAAGCTGGCCAAGGCCATCAAGAAGACGGCCGTTGTTTCCGGCGTGTGTGACGGCTTCATCGGCAACCGCATGATCGAGCAGTACAGCCGCCAGGCCGGCTACCTGCTGGACGAAGGCGCGCTGCCCGAGCAGGTCGACAAGGCCATCGAGAAGTTCGGCTTTGCCATGGGCCCGTTCCGCATGGGCGATCTGGCCGGCAACGACATCGGCTGGGCCATCCGCAAGCGCCGCGCCGTGGACAAGCCGGACATCGTCTATTCGAAGACCGCCGATCTGCTGTGCGAGATGGGCCGCTTTGGTCAGAAGACCGGCGGCGGCTGGTACGACTACAAGGCGGGCGACCGCAAGCCGTATCCGAACCAGCAGGTCAACGACATGATCGTCCAGCACTCGAAGGATCTGGGCATCACGCGCCGCAAGATTTCGGACGAGGAAATCGTCGAGCGCCTGGTGTTCGCGCTGGTCAACGAAGGCGCGAAGATCCTGGAAGAGGGCATTGCCTCCAAGGCTTCCGACATCGACATGGTGTACCTGACCGGCTACGGCTTCCCGCTGTTCCGCGGTGGCCCGATGCTCTACGCAGACACGGTCGGCCTGTACAACGTCGCGCAAGCCATGCACCGCTACAGCAAGGGCTACCACGGTGAAGCGTGGAAGGTTGCCCCGCTGCTGCAGAAGCTGGCCGATGAAGGCAAGGGCTTTAATGGCTGAATGAGCAGCTAATCAATCGACTGACGCGACTGAACCACCATGCAACTGACGTCCACCGATTGCCTGTTGATCATCGACGTGCAGAACGATTTTCTGCCCGGCGGTGCACTGGCCGTGCCGGACGGCGACCAGGTCATCCCGGTCGTCAACCTGCTCGCCAAGGCATTCGGGGCCGTTGGTCGTACTGTGCTGACGCAGGACTGGCACCCGAGCGAGCACGTCTCGTTCGCGGCCAACCATCCGGGCACGCAGCCGTTTGGCACGATCGATTTGCCGTACGGGCAGCAAGTGCTGTGGCCGGTCCACTGCGTGCAGCACAGCAAAGGTGCCGCGCTGGCCGATGGGCTGAATGTGCCGCATGCCCAGTTGATCGTCCGCAAGGGCTATCACCCGCACATCGACAGCTATTCCGCATTCTTTGAAGCGGATCGCAAGACGCCGACCGGCCTGCTCGGCTACCTGCGCGAGCTTGGGGTCGAGCGCGTGTTCTGCGTTGGCCTCGCCACGGATTTTTGCGTGGCGTGGTCGGCGCTGGATGCGCGTGCGGCGGGGCTGGAAGTGGTCGTCATCGAGGATGCCTGTCGCGCGATCGACCTCAACGGTTCGCTGGCGCAGGCGTGGCAACGCATGACGGATGCGGGCATCGCGCGGTTGCAGTCGCACACAGTCTTGAACGGATAACGGAACACATCGGGCGCTGCCGGAGCCGCGCCCGCCACCAGATACGAGGAGCAACACCATGACCGAAGCAGTCATCGTTTCCACCGCACGTACCGGCCTGGCCAAGAGCTGGAAGGGCGCCTTCAACATGACGCACGGCGCCACGCTGGGCGGCCATGCGGTTCAGCACGCCATCGAGCGCGCCAAGATCGAGCCGGGCGAAGTGGAAGACATCCTGATGGGCTGTGCGAACCCGGAAGGCGCAACGGGCGCCAACATCGCTCGCCAGATCGCCCTGCGTGCCGGCTGCCCCGTGACCGTGCCGGGCGCGACCGTCAACCGCTTCTGCTCGTCGGGCCTGCAGACCATCGCCATGGCGGCGCAGCGTGTGATTGCCGATGAAGGCGACATCTTCGTGGCGGGCGGCGTGGAATCCATCTCGTGCGTGCAGCAGGAAATGAACCGCCACATGATGACCGAAGGCTGGCTCAACAAGCACAAGCCGGAAATCTACTGGAGCATGCTGCAGACCGCCGAGAACGTCGCCAAGCGCTACAACATCGCCAAGGAGCGCATGGACGAGTACGGCGTGCAAAGCCAGCAGCGCGCCGCTGCCGCCGCTGCCGCCGGCAAGTTCGACGACGAAATCGTCCCGATGACCACGGTGATGGGCGTGGCCGATGCCAAGACCGGCCAGCTCATGACGCGCGAAGTCACGATCTCAGCCGACGAAGGCATTCGCGCTGACACCACGCTCGAAGGCGTGTCGAAGATTCGCACGGCCATGCCGGGCGGCGTGATCACGGCCGGCAACGCCAGCCAATTCTCCGACGGCGCATCCGCTGCTGTGGTCATGAATGGCAAGGTGGCAGCCGCAAAGGGCCTGCAGCCGCTCGGCGTGTTCCGCGGCTTCGCCGTGGCCGGCTGCGAGCCGGACGAAATGGGCATCGGCCCCGTCTTTGCCGTGCCCAAGCTGCTGAAGAAGGCGGGTCTCAAGGTTGAAGACATTGGCCTGTGGGAACTGAACGAAGCGTTTGCTGTGCAGGTGCTGTACTGCGCAGACAAGCTGGGCATCCCGATGGACCGCCTGAACGTCAACGGCGGCGCCATCGCCGTGGGCCATCCGTACGGCGTGTCGGGCGCACGCCTGGTCGGCCACGCGCTGATCGAAGGCAAGCGCCGCGGCGTCAAGTACGTGGTCGTGACCATGTGCATTGGCGGCGGCCAAGGCGCAGCCGGCCTGTTCGAGGTGCTCTAAAGCCAAGCAGGCTCCCCCTCAAAACGGGAGCCTGATTTGTTTCCGCTGGAACTGGCTTGATCGCCAGAGCATGCACCCAGATGGTTGGGCCGCTCTCGCCCTAGATGACGCCTTGAATTTCTTTAAGCGGGCGGAAAAAAGAAGGACTGCTGTCTAAGCGCGGCGAGTTTCGGACCTTCTCCGCCCGGTTACGGAAATTCAAGGAATCTTGCGCCATCTCGGGCGCGCCTTCTTTGCTTACTTTCTTTGACAAGACAAAGAAAGTGAGTCGGCCCCGGCAGGGGACGAAACTCAGGATGCACCAACATCATGTCCTCGAAACTGCTATCCCGCCGCGACCTCAGCTTCCTGCTCTACGAATGGCTCAACGTTGAGTCACTCACAAGCATTCCCCGTTACGCCGACCACTCCCGCGAAACCTTCGACGCCGCGCTCGACACCTGCGAGCGCATCGCAACGGATCTGTTTGCTCCGCATAACAAGAAAAACGACCAAGAAGAACCGCACTTCGACGGCACCAAGGTCCACATCATTCCCGAGGTCAAGGCAGCGCTGGACGCCTTCAACAAAGCGGGCCTGATGGCTGCCGGGCAAGACTTTGAACGTGGCGGCATGCAACTGCCCACGGTGGTCGAAAAAGCCGGCTTCGGTTTCTTCAAGGCTGCCAACGTCGGCACCAGTTCGTATCCATTCCTCACCATCGGCAACGCGAATCTGCTGCTCGCGCATGGCACGCCCGCGCAGATCGAAACGTTTGTACAGCCCGAGATGGAAGGCCGCTTCTACGGCACGATGTGCCTGTCGGAGCCGCAGGCCGGCTCGTCGCTCTCGGACATCGTCACGCGGGCCGAGTACGAGGGCGAATCGCCGCTCGGCGCGCAGTACCGTTTAACCGGCAACAAGATGTGGATCTCCGCCGGTGAACATGAGCTGTCGGAAAACATCGTCCACCTTGTGCTGGCGAAGATCCCCGGCCCGGACGGCAAGCTGATTCCGGGCGTGAAGGGTATCTCGCTGTTCATCGTGCCGAAGTTCCTCGTCAACGCCGATGGCTCGCTCGGCGAGCGCAATGACGTGGTGCTCGCCGGCCTGAACCACAAGATGGGCTATCGCGGCACGACCAACTGCCTGCTAAATTTTGGTGAGGGCACGCAGTTCCGTCCGAAGGGCGCAGATGGCCAGCCGCGCCCTGGCGCCATCGGTTACCTCGTCGGCGAGCCGCACAAGGGTCTCGCATGCATGTTCCACATGATGAACGAGGCGCGCATCGGCGTCGGCATGGGCGCAACGATGCTTGGCTACACGGGTTATCTGCACGCGGTGGACTACGCGCGCAATCGCCCGCAGGGCCGCCCGGTCGGGCCATCGGGCAAGGATGCAGCATCTCCGCAGATCCGTATCGTCGATCACGCCGACGTGCGTCGCATGCTGCTGGCGCAGAAGGCGTATGTGGAAGGCGCGCTCGGCCTGAACCTGTATTGCGCCAAGCTCGTCGATGAAGAACGCGGGGAAACCGACGCAGCCAAACGCGCCAAGCTCGGTCTGCTGCTCGACATCCTCACGCCGATTGCCAAGAGTTGGCCGTCGCAGTGGTGCCTGGAGGCCAACAGCCTGGCGATCCAGGTGCATGGCGGTTACGGCTACACGCGCGAATACAACGTCGAACAGTTCTACCGCGACAACCGCCTGAACCCGATTCACGAAGGTACGCACGGCATCCAGGGCCTGGACCTGCTGGGCCGCAAGGTCGTGATGCAGGACGGCGCTGCCTTCGCCGCGCTCGGTGAGCGCGTGCAGGCCACCGTCGGCCGTGCGTTGGAAACTGACGATGAAACGCTGGTCGGCTACGGCCGTGCGCTCGGCATGGCGACGCAGAAACTGGCCAAGGTCACGCAGACGCTGTGGGCCGCCGGCGACCCGCGCGTGACGCTGGCGAATGCCTCGGTCTATCTGGAAGCGTTCGGCCACGTCGTCGTCGCGTGGATCTGGCTGGAGCAGGCGCTGGCCGCCGCCAAGGCATTGCCGAACGCCCAAGGCGAAGACGCTGATTTCTACCGCGGCAAGCTGCAGGCCGCGCGCTATTTCTTCCAGTGGGAACTGCCAAAGATCGACCCGCAGATCGTGCTGCTGGGCTCGCTCGACACGACCACGCTGGACATGCAGGACGCCTGGTTCTGACGGCATCGCACAACCACAACGAGACACAGGAGACACCATGGGTACGCTGAAACACCTCTTCGATCTTTCCGGCAAGACGGCGCTGATCACCGGCGGCTCGCGCGGGCTCGGCCTGCAGATTGCCGAAGCATTGGGCGAGCAGGGCGCGCGCATCGTTTTGTCTGCCCGCAAGGCCGATGAGCTGAAGGAAGCGCAGGCGCACCTGAAATCCCTCGGCATCGAGGCCGACTGGATCGCCGCCGACGGCGCCGTCGAAGCAGACATCCAGCGCCTGGCCGACGAGGCGCTGGCCAAACTCGGCCACGTCGACATTCTCGTCAACAACGCGGGCGCGACGTGGGGCGCACCGGCTGAAGACCACCCGGTCGAAGCGTGGGACAAGGTGATGAACCTGAACATCCGCGGCTTGTTCCTGCTCACGCAGCAGATCGGCAAGCGCTCGATGATCCCGCGCAAGTACGGAAAGATCGTCAACGTGGCGTCGATTGCAGGCCTGAAGGGCAACCCGCCGGGCTCGCTGGATACGATCGCCTACAACACCAGCAAGGGTGCGGTGGTCAACTTCACTCGCGCGCTGGCGGGCGAGTGGGGCGAGCACAACATCACCGTCAATGCGATTGCACCTGGCTTCTTCCCGTCGAAGATGACGCGCGGCTCGCTAGAGAAGCTCGGCGTGGACAAGCTAGCCGAACGCTCGCCGCTGCACCGCATTGGCGACGACGAAGACCTCAAGGGCGTGGCCGCGCTGTTCGCGTCGGATGCGTCCAAGCACATCACGGGCCAGATCCTCGCCGTCGACGGCGGCGTGAGCGTGGTCTAATTTCGGCTGCTTCTTACTCTTTCTGACGCAGCATGAACGCAGACAACAACGGTTTTCCGATCGACATCCCTTTCCTCAAGCTTCTCGGCATGCGCTGCCTGAAGGTGGCCGATGGCGAGGGCGTGGTCGAACTTGCACTCGAAGCCGAGCACATGAACAGTTGGGAAATGGCCCACGGCGGCGTGACCATGACGATGCTCGACGTCGCCATGGCCATGGCCGGCCGATCGGCCGACGTGCATGGCCGCGGCGTGGTGACGATCGAGATGAAGACGGCGTTCATGCAGCCCGGGCGCGGCACGCTCAAGGCGAGCGCCCGTTGCGTGCATCAGTCCACCACCATGGCGTTCTGCGAAGGCGAGGTGCGTGACGCAGATGACAAGCTGGTCGCACGCGGTTCGGGCACCTTCAAGTTCGTCAAGCGCATGCCACCGCCGCGCACGCCCGAACCCGGTGCGGACGGCTGATCAGACAACACCGCAGTTGGAGTACCCAGTTGCACACCGGATAGCGTCCGACACACAAGAAGAGCAACCACGGAGACACCCATGCAACAACCCGCGCGGCGGACGGCGTCT
Organism: Ralstonia sp. 110700041-2; assembly: GCF_056280165.1. NCBI lineage: Bacteria > Pseudomonadati > Pseudomonadota > Betaproteobacteria > Burkholderiales > Burkholderiaceae > Ralstonia > Ralstonia sp. 110700041-2. The sequence continues at coordinate 10,759 of NZ_JBSFAI010000008.1, forward strand.
GCCCTTGCCATCACTCTGCTTTGCTGCACCGGACTGACCATGACCTTGGAAGGATGCGCCTCCAGTTCCGCACCGGCTGCCGCACCGGCCGGCGACACGCAAACCACCGTGCAGGCGCCGCCCGCACCGACGCCGCCGATGCAGAAACCGCTCACGGCCGACGAGTCCGATCCGAGCAGGATGGGCTGGATGCAGGGCTTTCCGCCGCCGCCCGATCGCATCATCCGCTTTGACTTGGCGGGCAACATGTTCCCGCGCACGCGCTACGGCTATAGCCACATGCGCGAGTTTGTGCCGACGCGTGTGGTGTGGCGCGGCGACGGTCCGGTCAGCAAGCTGCCGCGCGCCGAGCGCGATATCAGCGGCGTGTTGTTTACCGATCCGAACGGCACTCGCCGCACGTTTGCCGAGGCGCTCAAGCTGACCTACACCGACGGCATCCTCGTCATGCACAAGGGAAAGGTTGTCTACGAGCGTTACTTCGGCGCGCTCGATGCGCATACGCAGCACATCGCCATGTCGGTCACGAAATCGTTTGTCGGCACGCTAGCCGCCATGCTGGTGGCCGACGGCAAGCTCGATCCGGCCGCGCCGGTGACGCAGTACGTGCCGGAGCTGAAGGACACGGCCTATGGCGACGCCACTGTGCGCCAGGTCATGGACATGACGGTGGGCGTGCGTTATTCCGAAAACTACGCCGACCCGAACGCCGATGTCTGGGCCTACGCCCGCGCCGGCGGCATGCTGCCGCGGCCGGCGGGCTACAAGGGCCCTGACAATTTCTACGATTACCTGACGACGCTGCGCAAGGAAGGCGAGCACGACGCGGAGTTCGCGTACAAGACCGTCAACGCCGAAACGCTGGCGTGGATCGTGCGCCGTGCGTCGAACAAATCGCTGGCGGCGCTGCTGTCCGAGCGCATCTGGCAACCGATGGGGGCACAGGATGACGCGTACTTCTCGATCGACAGCATCGGTACCGAATCGGGCGGAGGTGGCCTGAACACCACGCTGCGCGATCTGGCGCGCTTTGGCGAGATGATCCGCGACGACGGCCGCTTCAACGGCAAGCAGATCCTGCCCAAAAGTGTGATCGACGATATTCGCCGGGGCGGCGACCCGGCCAAGTTTGCCAAGGCAGGCTACACGACGCTGCCCGGCTATTCGTATCGCAACATGTGGTGGGTTTCGAGCAACGAGCACCACACGTTCGAAGCGCGCGGCATCCATGGCCAGCGCATCTATATTGATCCGGTGGCCCAGATGACGATCGTGCGCTACGCCTCGCACCCGATCGCTGCCAATGCTGCCAATGATCCGGTCACGCACCGCGCCTATGCGGCGCTGGCCGAGTACTTCATGCAACACAAGTAACAACCCGAACCAACACCGATATCCGATATTCAGGAGCGTTTTTCATGTCGAAGACCTATCAGCGCATCGTTCTGGCTTCGCGCCCGCAAGGGGCCGTGACGCCCGACAATTTCCGCCTGGAGACGGTGGACATCCCCGAGCTGCAGGACGGCCAGGTGCTGGTGCGCAACCATTTCCTGTCGCTCGATCCGTACATGCGCGGCCGCATGAACGACAGCAAGTCGTATGCACAACCGCAGCCGCTGGATGAAGTGATGATCGGCGGCACGGTGGGCGTGGTGGAAGCGTCCAAGAACCCGTCGTTTGCCGTGGGCGACAACGTCGTCGGCATGTTCGGCTGGCAGGAAATGGGCGTGTCGGACGGCCGCGGCATCCAGAAGGTCGATACGCGCCACATTCCGCTGTCGGCGTATCTCGGCTCGGTGGGCATGCCGGGCGTGACGGCGTGGTATGGCCTGAACAAGATCATGCTGCCGAAGCCCGGCCAGACCGTGGCCGTGAGCGCCGCTTCGGGCGCGGTGGGGAGCGTGGTCGGCCAGCTTGCCAAGCTCAAGGGCTGCCGCGTGGTGGGCTTTGCCGGTGGCAAGGACAAGTGCGATTACGTGGTCAACGAACTGGGCTTTGACGCCTGCATCGACTACAAGGCCGCCAGTGACGCGAAAGAGCTGTACAAGATGCTCAAGGAAGCGACGCCCGACGGTATCGATTCGTACTTTGAGAACGTCGGTGGCGCGATCCTGGATGCGGTGCTCTCCCGCATGAACGCGTTCGGCCGCATCGCCATGTGCGGCATGATCGCCGGCTACGACGGTCAGCCGCTGCCGCTGCAGAACCCGCAGTTGATCCTGGTGTCGCGCCTGACCATCGAGGGCTTCATCGTCTCCGAACACATGGACGTGTGGCCGGAAGCACTGCGCGAGCTGGGCGGCTTCGTGGCGCAGGGCAAGCTGAAATTCCGCGAGAGCGTGGCACAGGGCTTGGCGAGCGCACCGGAAGCATTCATGGGCCTGCTCAAGGGCAAGAACTTCGGCAAGCAACTCGTCAAGCTGGTTTGAGCTGCGCCGCACGCGGACTGTCAATCGCTTGACAGTCCGCTGGGCGAGGGCCGCCACAGAATGGCCCCACCCACAACGAACGCGTGAAGGAGACACCATGAACGCACCTGCAACCACCCAAGCCAAGCGGCCCGACAGCATGGCCGCCAGTCTCAGCCCCGAGGCTGCCGCGCGCTATCGCAACCTGCCGCGCCCGCCGCAATTTGCCACCGTTGAAGAAGAGCGCCTGCATCGCAAACAGCGCCTGGCTGCGGCGTTTCGCTTGTTCTCCAAATTCGGTTTCGACGAAGGTGTGGCCGGACACATCACTGCGCGCGATCCGGAACACCAGGACAGCTTCTGGGTGAACCCGTTCGGTGTGCATTTCAGCCAGGTGACGGTATCGAACCTGATCCGCTGCGATCACCACGGCAACGTGGTGGAAGGGGATTACCCGGTCAACGCCGCAGCGTTTGCGATTCACTCGCGCGTGCACCAGGCGCGCCCCGACGCGGTGGCCGCTGCGCACTCGCACAGCACGTACGGACGGGCGTGGTCGACGCTCGGCCGCAAACTCGACCCGCTTACGCAAGACGTGTGCGCCTTTTATGGCGACCACGCTGTGTATGACGATTTCGGCGGCGTAGTGGTCGAGCTGGACGAAGGCCAGCGCATTGCAGAAGCGCTGGGCGACAACAAGGCCGCCATCCTGCAGAACCATGGCCTGCTGACGGTCGGCAAGACGGTCGACGAAGCAGCGTGGTGGTTCATCACGATGGAGCGCTCCTGCCAGGTGCAGTTGCTGGCCGAAGCCGCTGCGGCGCGCACCGGCGACGCACTACGCACGATTTCCGATGCCGCTGCCCGCCAGGCGTATTCCATCGTCGGATCGGCGCAGGCGGGGTGGTTCCAGTTCCAGCCGCTGTATGCGCGCATCGTCAAAGAACAACCCGATCTGCTCGACTGATCGGCAACGCACATTTCTGGAGCCCGCATGACGGACCTGATCCTGCATCACTACGCCACCTCGCCGTTTTCTGAGAAGGTGCGTTTGATCCTCGGCTACAAAGACCAGCCGTGGAAGTCCGTCACGGTGCCGCCGATCTTGCCCAAGCCCGATGTGATGCCGCTCACCGGCGGCTACCGGCGTACACCGTTCCTGCAGATCGGCGCGGACATCTATTGCGATACCGCGCTGATCGCGCAGACGCTGGAGTCCATCCATCCCGCGCCGACGCTGTATCCCGCAGAGCATGCCGCTGCGGTGTTTTCAATGGCGCAGTGGGCCGATACGGCGCTGTTCTGGGCTACAGCGACATTCGTGACGCAACCGGCGGGCTTCCAGAGCCTGTTTGGCGACGCGCCAGAAGCATACGTCAAAGCCTTCGTGGAAGACCGCAAGGCGATGCGTGCGGGTGGCACCGGTTTGCGCACGCCGCTGCCGGAAGCCACCGCCACGCTGAATGTTTTCCTGGCGCAGCTGCAACGTCAACTCGCCACGGGCGAACGCATCTTCCTGTTTGGCGAGCAGCCAACCGTGGCCGATTTTTCCGTCTACCACTGCCTGTGGTTCATCCGCCGTGCGACGGCGGTGGCCGGTATTCTCGATGCGCACCCGGAAGTCGTGGCATGGATGCATCGCGTTGCGGCGTTCGGGCACTCGCAAGCGCAACCGATGACCCCGGCCGAGGCGCTGGACGTTGCCAGGGCCGCCACACCGCGTGCGCTGACGGAAACGAACGCTACCTTCGACGATAGCTACGGCGTGCCCAAAGGCACGCGCGTGACGGTGGCGGCGGTCGACTACGGCGTCGATCCTGTCGAAGGGGACCTCGTCGTCTCCACGCGCGACAGCGTTGGCGTGCTGCGCGAAGACCCGCGCGTCGGCCAGGTGGTGGTGCATTTTCCGCGCGTGGGTTATGCCGTGCGCAAGGTCGAGGCGGCAGGCTGACACGGCTTTGCCATCTCGATCGCCTTTCCTACTACAACGACATCAGTGAGACACGTATGAAGCAATTCGCAGGCGGTGTGGCCGTCATCACGGGCGGTGCGTCGGGTTTTGGCAAGGAGTTCGCCAAGATTGGTGCCGGGTTGGGCATGAAGCTGGTGCTGGCCGATATCCAGCAGGATGCGCTGGATGCCGCCGTGGCCGAATTCTCGGCGCAGGGCGTGGAAGTGATCGGCCTGCGCGTCGACGTGTCGAAGGTGGAAGACGTGCAAGCGCTGGCCGATGCCGCCATCAAGGCGTTCGGCAAGGTCAACCTCCTGTTCAACAACGCCGGCGTGGGTGCGGGCGGGCTGATCTGGGAGAACACCGAGCGCGACTGGGATTGGGTGCTCGGCGTGAACCTGCACGGCGTCATCCACGGTGTACGCATCTTCACGCCGCTGATGCTCGAAGCCGCCAAGAAAGATCCGTCTTACGAGGGTCATATCGTCAATACGGCGTCGATGGCAGGGCTGCTGAATGCGCCGGCCATGGGCATCTACAACGTGTCCAAGCACGCGGTGGTGGCGCTGTCCGAATCGCTGTATCAGGACTTGAGCCTGGTCACCGAACAGATCCATTGCTCGGTGCTGTGCCCGTACTTCGTGCCGACCGGCATCACGCAGTCTGACCGCAACCGCCCACAGGATCTGGCCAACACGGCGCCGCCCACCAAGTCGCAGCTCGTTTCGCGCGCCATGTCGGAAAAGGCGGTCAGCTCCGGCAAGGTCACCGCCGAGCAGGTCGGCCAGATGACCTTCGATGCGATCCGCAACGCGGGCTTCTACATCTACTCGCACCCACACGCGCTGGCGCCCGTGCAGCATCGTTTTGAAGACATCGTCTCGCAGCGCAATCCGTCCGATCCGTTTGAAGGCAAGCCAGACGTGCGTGCGCGTCTGGTCGATGCGCTGCGCGGGTAACCCCACCTCCACGACTGCCATAACGCCGAGATCGCCATGAACACTGCAACGGCTGCCGCCATCACGGAATCGCAATTCGCCGATCTGCCCAACGGCACGCGGCTCCATTACGCCAGCGCCGGCAAGCGCGGCGCACCGCTGATGCTGTTCGTACACGGCTTTCCGGAGTTCTGGTACGAGTGGGAAGCGCAGCTGGCTGCGTTTGGCGCCACGCACTTTGCCGTAGCGCCCGACATGCGTGGGTTCAACCTGTCGAGCAAGCCGGCTGCGGTGGATGCGTATCGACCGAAATTTCTCGTGCAGGATCTGGAGCAGTTCATCGCGGCGCTCGGCTATGAGCGAGCGATTGTGGTCGCGCATGACTGGGGCGGGGCGATCTGCTGGAACCTTGCCATTCAGCATCCGGAGTTGGTCGAGCGGTTGGTGATCGTCAATTCGCCGCACCCGTGGGTGTTTGCGAATGCGCTGCTGAGCGATCCCGCGCAGCAGGCTTCATCAGCGTATATGAATTGGCTACGCCAGCCGGGCTCGGAGGAGGCGCTGGCCGCCAACGAGTTCGAAAAGCTCGAGGGCTTCTTCAGCGGTATGGGCCAGCCCGTGGCCGAATGGTTCACGCCCGAGGTGCGGGCGCGCTATCACGCCGCCTGGAGCCAGCCGGGCGAAGGCGGCTCGCATGGCCTGACCGGCGGCGTCAACTATTACCGCGCCTCGCCGTTGCACCCGCCCACCGAGGGCACGGCGCCGTTGCGCATCGACCAGATGCCGCCCGAGGCGTTTATTGTGAAGGTGCCCACGCTCGTGATCTGGGGCGAGATGGACATGGCGCTGCCGAAAAGCCTGCTCAACGGGTTGGAACGCTTCATTCCTGACATGCGCCTGGAGCGCATTCCCGACGGCACGCACTGGGTCGTGCACGAACAACCGGAGCGCGTTAATGCGCTGATCCGGTCGTTCGTTTCCTGAACGCCCGCGTTACATCGACTCCGCCAGCATGCGGCGGTAGTCGTCCGCTGTGGCGATGCGCGGGTTGGTCTTGTGGCAGTGGTCGAGCAGGGCGCCTTCCACGACGTGTTCCAGCGCATCTTCGGGCACGCCCATCTGGCGCAGGCCGGTCGGCAGACCCAGGCGCGCCGTCAGGTCGTGCACGGCCTGGGCAAGGTCGGCGCCCGCCGGCAGGTTCATCACGCGGCGCATGCGGGCGTAGCGGTTGTCGCGCACCACCGTCTCGGCCGTTTCGTTGAAGCGCAGCACCGCCGGCAGCACCACCGCATTCAGCGTGCCGTGATGCAACCCAGTCTTGCCGTCGACCTTCACGCCGCCCAGCGGGTGCGACAACGAATGCACGCACCCCAAGCCCTTCTGAAACGCCATCGCGCCCTGCATCGACGCGCTCATCATGTTCAGGCGCGCATCGCGGTCAGTGCCATCGCGCGTGGCGCGTTCGATGTTGGCCCATGCGCGCTCCAAACCATCCAGGGCGATGCCGTCCGCGGGCGGGTTGAACGCCGGGGCCAGGAAGGTCTCGATGCAATGCGCGATCGCGTCCATGCCAGTGGCGGCCGTCAGCGCGGGCGGCAGACCGAGCGTCAGTTCCGCATCGCAGATGGCGGACTTGGGCAGCAGATGCCAGGAGTGGAAACCGAGCTTGCGGCCGTCTTCCAGGATGATGATCGCGCCGCGCGCCACCTCGCTGCCGGTGCCGGCCGTCGTGGGAATCGCAATCAGCGGCGCTGCCGCTTCCGTGATCTTCGTGCTGCCGCCCTCGATGGTCGCGTAGGTGGTGAGCGGTTCCGGGTGCGTGGCCGCAATGGCGATGCCCTTGGCCAGGTCGATCGACGAACCGCCGCCAATGGCGATCAGCCCGTCGCAGCCGGCGTCTTTATACTGTGCGGTGGCTTTCAGCACCATCGCCTCGGTTGGGTTGGAGGGCGTTTCGTCGAACACGGTGACGGGCAAGCCGCCCGTGGCGTCAATGGCGCGCTGTGCCAGCCCTGCGGCGGCTACGCCCTTGTCGGTCACGATCATCGGCCGGCGGATGCCGACGCGTGCGCATTCGCTTTTCAGTTCATTGATGGTGCCGAAGCCAAGGTGAACGTGCGTGAGGTAGAAGATGAGGGCCATGCTGTCTCCAGAGGGTGTTGGTCTGCATCGCCCGTCTTGTCGTGCGGGCGTGGTTCAATGGATACTCCGATGATAGCCAAATTAGAACGATCGTTCAGTTCCCGCCCTCATGCAGCACCCGTCTCTCGACCTGCACGTCGCCCAGTTGCTCGATCTGGTTGCGCGTGCCAAGCGTCCGCCGCTGAATGCCCTTGACCCAGCCGACGCCAAGATTGCCTACGAAAAAAGCAGCCCCATCGTCGACATCCCGCCCATCGCGCTGGAAGCTGTGCATGACCTGACGGTGACGGCGCGCGATGGCCATGCCATCCCTGTCCGCACGTACGCAGCGCGCGAGGCCAGTTGGGCCGATCCGCTGCCCCTGCTGGTGTATTTCCACGGCGGTGGTTTTACCGTGGGCAGCATCAAGACGCACGACCAGCTTTGCCGGTCGCTGGCGGCCAAATCGGGGGCGATGGTGTTGTCAGTGGACTACCGGCTTGGGCCCGACTGGAAATTTCCGACCGCAGCGAACGACGCATTCGACGTGCTGCAGTGGGTGTTCGATGAAGCCCCCACCATGGGCGCTGACCCAGCCCGCATCGCATTCGGCGGCGACAGCGCGGGCGGGACGCTGGCCGCGATCAGCGCCATCGAGGCACGCAACCGCGGCCTGGCACCTGTGCTGCAGCTGCTGATCTACCCCGGCACCACCGCGCGTGAATCCACGCCGTCGCACCGTGAGTTTGCCGAGGGCTACCTGCTGACGCAGGACATGATCCACTGGTTCTTCTCTCAATACCTGCGCAGTGATGCCGACCGCGACGACTGGCGTTTCGCCCCGCTCGATGCAGGCGGCCATGGCGCGGACGTGACCGGCGTCTGCCCTGCCTGGATTGCCGTGGCCGGCTTCGACCCGATCCGCGATGCGGGCATCGGCTACGCCAACAAGCTGCGCGCGGCAGAAGTGCCCGTCGAGCTGAAACTGTACGAAGGCATGATTCACGACTTCTTCAAGATCGGGCGCTTCGTGCCGGCTGTGGAAGACGCGCACCGCGATGCCGCCGACGCGCTACGCCGAGCCTTCGGCACCGAGACCGAATCCCTATAACGAGAGGAGACCGCATGGCGATCGAGGATTTCCGTCACAGCACGCCGCTGCGCGTACGCTGGGCCGAAGTCGATGCGCAGAGCATCGTCTTCAACGGCCACTACCTGCTGTACGCGGATGTGTGTATCACCGAATACTGGCGCAGCATCGGCGTGCGGTATCCGGTGGATGTGGTCGACACCTTTGGCGTGGATTTCTACGTGGTCAAATCCACGCTCGAATACCACGCCTCCGCGCGCTTTGACGACGAGCTGGACCTGCGCTGCCGGGTGGCGCGCCTCGGCCGTTCCAGCATGCGCTTTATCATCGAGATGTATCGCGCAGACGAACACCTCGTCACCGGCGAAGTCATCTATGTGTGCGCCCGTCCAGCCACACCCATGGCCACGCAGACCTCCGCGCCGATTCCCGAGACGCTGCGCGAACGCATCCTCAATTTTGAAGTTCTGAAGCCTGAAGTGTGAGAACGAAGCATGACCGCCCCTGAATCTGTCCGCCCGCTTGCCGGTGTTGAAGTCGAGCGCTGGGATGCCGTGCGCGAAGAAGCGCGCGCCATCCGCTACGACGTGTTTGTCATCGAACAAGGCGTGCCCGTTGAACTGGAATGGGACGAGTGGGATGACGAGTGCTGGCATGCGCTGGCACACGATACGGCGGGGCGCCCCGTCGCCACTGGCCGCCTATTGCCCGACGGCCATATCGGCCGGATGGCGGTGCGCAAGGAGGCGAGAGGCACGGGCGTTGGCGCACGCGTGCTGGAAGCCTTGATCGACAAGGCGCAGTCGCTTGGCTATCCCGAGCTGATCCTGAACGCACAAACCCACGCCATGCCGTTCTACTCGCGCGCAGGCTTTACGGCCGAGGGCGAGGAGTTCGAGGAGGCCGGCATTCCGCACCGGACCATGCGCCGCGTGCTTACACGTTGATGTCCTGGGCGGCCCGCACAATGGCTGCGATGGCCGCCTGCGCCGCCGGCGACGCAGTTCTGCCGTGCAGCCGCACAATCCCAGTCTTGGACGGCGGCGAAAGCCACCCCGTCACTGCCAACCGCACCAGCGTGCCGGTCTCCAGCTCCGCCTTTACCGCAGCGTCCGTGGCACCCAGGACGGTGTCTGTCGTGAGCGCGACCGTCTTCAGTACGCCGTAGTTGTCGCATTCCAGCGCGATGCTGGCTTCCTGTCCTGCCGGCAGGCCAAGCAGCATCGCCAGTTCCACCTTTGACGGGCTCAGAAGCTTCGGTACGGCAATGCCGTATTCCCAAACTTCGCGCAGCGTGTGCGTGCGCCCTGCAAGCGGATGGCCGGCCCGCACGTACAGGTGCGGGGGCTGACCTCCAATCAATTGGATATCCAGCGCGGCGTCTTTCGGCATGTCGCGCACGTCGGCGGCGAAGAATTCGATGCTCTCGCTGCGCAGGCTCTCCAGCAGTTGCACCCAATTGCCGACTTCCATGCGCAGCGCCACCTGAGGATGTTGCTGCCGCAATTCCTGCAGCGCTTGCGGCATGAGCGTGGCCGTCAGCAGTGGCCCGACACCGAAGGCCGTGTCGCCAAGCTGGCTGTCGCGATACAGATCAACATCGCGTTGCAGGCAGCGCGCCTCGAACAGCAGGCGCCGCGCGCGTTCGATGACGAATTCGCCGGCGGGAGTGGGGCGCACGTCGCCGGTTTCGCGATCAAACAGGCGAATGCCGAGATCATCCTCGATCGCCTGGATGCTCCAGCTGAATGCGGGTTGGCTCAGATGCACCGCTTGCGCGGCACGTGCGAAGTGCAGCGTGTCGGCAAGGACAACCACGTGGCTGAGGCGTCGCAAATCCATGATGTTGCGTACTTTGCATTGAATGAATGTTAATTATGCATTGGACGCATTGGTATCGCCCTCCTAGGCTTGTCTCCACAACAAGCGAGGAGACACCAATGAGTTCGCACATGGAGCACGCGCTGATCGTCGCCTGCATCCTCGGATTTGCCGCCATGGAGTTCGTGACACGGCGCTACCAAGCCAACGTGCGCGGCCGCGCCACGGCCAACGATGCCTGGCTGGAAGTGCTGATGTTCATCAGCCTCGTTGCAGTGACGCAGCCGATCGCGCTGCTGGGCAGCAATGCACTCTGTAACTGGCTCATTCCGGCGCAGCACAACGCGTGGGCGGATCTGCCCTGGTGGGCGATGACGGGGTTGTTGCTGATCGGCGACGACCTCACGCAATACCTCTGGCACCGTGCTTCGCACACGCCGCTGCTGTGGCCGTTGCACCGCGCGCACCACAGCGCTTCCTACATGAGCGTGCGTATTACGTACCGCAACAACTTCTTCTACTACCTGATGATGCCGGGCCTGTGGATTGGCGGCGTGGCGGTGTACCTGGGCTTTGGGCCGGTCTATGCGGCGTACCTGGTCGTCAAGCTGACTGTCATTGTTGGCGCGCATTGCGCCTGGCCCTGGGACGCACCGCTGTACCGCATCCGCGCGCTGCGTCCGCTGATGTGGGTGATCGAGCGGACGATTTCCACGCCCGCCACGCACTGGGCGCATCACGCGCTCACCAACGCCGACGGCATCGGCCACTACAAGGGCAATTTCGGCAACCTGCTGTTTTTCTGGGATGTCCTATTCGGCACGGCGCATATCACGCGCAAATATCCCGCGCAGATCGGCTTGCAGGATGACGTGCTGTTCGGCGCAGAGCCTTGGACGGCGCAGATGTTCTATCCGCTGGTGCAGTCAAGGCGCGAACAGTCGGCGTTGCGCCCGGGCGGCGCGGCCATCACCGAAATGGAAGTGGACCAGGCCGCGAGCGCCAAGCAGGAAGCAGCCTGAGTGGGCAGCGCCTAGGTATCGGCGTGCGTGACGGTATCGAGCACGCCGAGATAGCGCGTTTCGCCAATCTGGCCCTGGGCGTCGAAGCGGCGCTCGGTCACGTCAAAGCACCCGTCGTGGCGGATGCGCAGGATGGTGCTGGCACGCGTGCCGTAGCGCGGCGAGCGGATGAAGGCGGCGGATAGCAGCTTCTCCCATTCAGGGGCCACGCCTGTGGCGGGCAAAGCGCCGGTCGGTGCTTCGCGCGCTTCCGATAGCAGATCGAGATAGCGCGCCACGTCCAGCGCGTTGCCGTGCCGGCCCGTATCTGCGGCCAGCGCTTCGGCAAAGGCAGCCATGCGATGCCGCACCTTGAACCACGGCGTATCGAGCAATGCGTTGGACAGCCCGTAAAGGCCGGGCGCGAGCTTGCGCGGCGCTTCGGCGCGGTTGCTCGTCCACCAGAGTTCGTCGCGCGTGGCGGTCAGCAGGTTGTAGCCGTTGTAGGCACGGTCGCGTGCGGCGAGGCTATCGAGATAGGCGGGCACCGACATGTCGTCCGCCATCAGGAAATTCGAGACGAGTTCCCCGCGCGAGCGTGCATCGGGCCGGCGCTCGGACGGCGCGCGGTAGTTTGTCAGCGCGGCAAAGCGGCCGTCACGCGTCATGCCCATCCACGTGCCTGCGTGACCGACCACCTGGGCCATGTCACGCCCGGCCAGGACATTGGGCGCGTCGCTCCACCACGCCAGCGGCGCGGCAGGGCGATCATAGAATTCGTCCCGGTTGGCGGCCACCACCAGCGCGTAGGCGGGGTGGGCGTGCCAGGCCGTGAGAATCAAACACATGAGCACTTCCTTTGAACATGCCGCGCAACGAACGACCAATGGTCAATGTGACGACCTGTGTCGCGCGGGCTTCGGCCAAGCATAGCAGCCTGCCGGATTTTTGCGATGTCGATTGCGGCAGGACGCCGTCAGCTGTTTTCCAGATCGACAAACAGCTCTGCATGGCGTTCACCCGCGACGAATTCACGCGGGCCGCAGGTTTCCCACAGGGCCGCCAGCGTGGTCGCAAACGCAGGCGGGACGTCGTCGTAGGACTCCATCCATGTGGCCTGGCCGTCGCGCGTTTCGGGCCGGCGCATCAACGCGCCGGCCACGCCGGTCGCCTCTTCCACGGTATCGAGCCAACGCTGCCAGCGCGGCAGGGCATTGGCAGCGTCACGCTCGGCGATGCGGAAGTAGACGAACAGGTGGTCGGCCATGGTGGGGGCGGTATCAGGCGTTTTCTGAAGCGGGAATGACGTACGGCAGTTCTTGCAGCGTCAGCATCGGGCCGTCCGGCGTGGCCAGGTGGATGACGGTGTCGAGGGCGTCCAGCTTCAATTCGACGAGTAGATCGGTCCCGCCATCCGGCGCCATGGCTGCATTGACCACCATGCCGCACGGTTGGTTCGGATCGGCTGCGCTGTAGACCTCGGCGCCGGCCGACGTGGGGGCATTGACGTGCGCGCGCTGCATGCGCCGCTTGAGCGTGCCGCGATACTGGCTGCGTGCCACGATTTCCTGCCCCGGATAACAACCCTTGCGGAAATCGACGCCGCCCAGCAGTTCCAGGTTCACCATCTGCGGGACGAACTGCTCCTGTGTGGGCAGGGTGATGTGCGGCACACCTGCCTGCAGGCTCAGCCAATCCCACACCTCGGTGCCGACCAGCGACAGCCGCGACGACAGCGTCTTCCAGGCGTCCTGGAAGTGCTCGGCATGCACCATCCATTGATAGCGCGGGCGGCCGCCGGCATCCGGCAGGCGGACGACGGCGCCGAATTGCTGGCCGACCGTGGCAGGCTGCTGCGCCACCGCGTTGACGGTATCGGGTTCAGGCAGCACGGCACCAGCCTCGCGCAGCGCTTCCGCCGCGTCAGGCCCGGCGACGCCGATGGCGATGAACTCGTCCATCGGGCGCAGCTTGGCCTTGGCGCGCAGCACGAACATCGACAGGCGCTTGGTCAACGCGGGCGCGATCAGCTTGTCTGTCTGCAGCACGATCGTATCGGCCTGGCGCCATACCAGCAGGGTGGCAAGCAGCCGTCCTTTGGGCGAGCAATAGCCCGCCAGTCGCGCCTGGTTCAGGCCCAGGCCGGTCACGGCGTTGGTGAGTTGGTTATGGAGGAACTCGGCGGCATCGGCGCCTTCGACAGCGATGCGCGCCAGATCGGTCGGCGCACACAGCACGCTGCCGCGCGTGGCGGCATCAAATTGCACGTCGAGCGGAGGAAAGCTCAGCGTATCGACAAAATCGTGGAAGACATCATTCATGGTGCGGGGCGGCCTGAGATTGACCCGGTATTATATTGGGCTGTCTGAAGGGCAGCTTGTGCCCTGTCTATCCATTTCAAGAGTGCGGCAATCGCCGGTGTCGGCCGGTTCCTCACACAGATTCGCAACAGAATGCTCTCTTTTCTCAAACGCTTGGTCCTGCTGGCCATCCTGATTGTGCTGGCGGCGGCAGGCGGCGTGGTGTGGTGGGCCCAGCAACCGGTGAGCCTGGCGGCGTCGCCGCTGGAGGTGGTGATCAAACCGAACTCGAGCGTGATCTCGGTCGGCAAGCAGCTTGCGAGCGCCGGTGTGGGCGTGCAACCGCAGTTGTTCTCGCTGGTGGCGCGCGCGACAGGCAACGCCAAGAGCCTGAAAGCCGGCGGCTATGCGCTGGAAACCGGCGCGACGCCCATGTCCATCTTGGACAAGATGGCGCGCGGCGATGTCACGCATTACGTGGTCACCGTCATCGAGGGCTGGTCGATGCGGCAGATGCGGGCGGTGGTGGACGCAGAGCCTGCGCTCAAGCACGACACGGCCGGCATGTCCGATGCAGATCTGATGCGCAAGATTGGGGCGCCTGAAACCAATCCGGAAGGCCTGTTCTTTCCCGACACCTACCTCTTCGCACGGGGCAGCAGCGACGTGGAGCTGTACCGTCACGCGTACCAGGCCATGCAGAAGCGTCTGAACGATGCCTGGGCCAAGCGCTCACTGGATCTGCCGTACAAGACGCCGTACGAAGCGCTGACCATGGCCTCCATCATCGAGAAGGAGACCGGCCAGAAGCTGGAACGGCCGATGATTGCCGCCGTGTTCGTCAACCGCCTGCGCAAGAACATGCTGCTGCAGACCGACCCGACGGTCATCTACGGCATCGGTGCCGGCTTTGACGGCAATTTGCGCAAGCGCGACCTGCAGACCGACACGCCGTACAACACCTACACGCGCACCGGCCTGCCGCCCACGCCAATCGCGCTGCCGGGCATGGCGTCGCTGCAGGCGGCACTGAACCCGGCACCGTCCGACGCGCTGTATTTCGTGGCGCGCGGCGACGGCAGCAGCCAGTTTTCGACCAACCTGACGGACCACAACCGGGCCGTCAACAAATATCAGCGCGGCCAACCATGACCGGCAAGTTCATCACATTCGAAGGGATCGACGGCGCGGGCAAGAGCACGCACCTGGCGTGGTTTGCACAGCAACTGCAGGCGAAGCTCGCGCCCCTGGGCAAAAAGGTGGTCGTCACCCGCGAGCCCGGCGGCACGCCGCTGGGCGAGCGACTGCGCGAAGTGTTGCTGCACGAACGCATGCACCTGGAAACCGAAGCGCTGCTGATGTTCGCGAGCCGCCGCGAGCACATTGCCGAGGTGATTCAGCCCGCGCTGGACGCCGGCGATTGGGTCATCTCGGACCGCTTCACCGATGCCACGTTCGCCTATCAGGGCGGGGGCAGGGGCCTGGCAATCGACCGGCTGGAAGCGCTGGAGCACTGGGTACAGCAGGGCCTGCAGCCGACCAAGACCATCCTCTTCGATCTGGCGCCTGAAATTGCCGCCGCGCGCCTGGCCGATGCCCGCACGCCGGACAAGTTCGAGGCCGAATCAGCGCAGTTCTTCCTGCGCACGCGCGCCGAATACCTGCGCCGCGCGGCAGCCGAACCGGATCGATTTGTCGTGCTCAACGCCAACCGCGAGCGCAGTGATATCCAGAAAGACTTGGAGAATCTGCTTGCAACGCTCTGATTTTGCAGGCAATTTCGGATACGGAAATAATGGTTCCACGGCAAGTTTTCGCATCAATAATCTGACGCAACCCATTGATTCATGATGCTTTATCCTTGGCAATTCGCTGATTGGTCCCGCCTGCAAGCCATGCGGGCCAAGCTGCCGCACGCGATTCTGCTCAACGGCCAGGCCGGCACCGGCAAGCGCGATTTCGCCATGCACTTCGCGCAAAGCCTGCTGTGCGATACGCCGGCGGCCGACGGCCAGCCCTGCGGCACATGCGCGGCCTGCAACTGGTTTGCGCAGGGCAACCACCCGGACTTCCACCTCGTGCGCCCTGAAGCGATGGAAGACGCGCCCGAGACGGAGAAGGACGCCGACGGCAAGAAAAAGGCGCCGAGCAAGATCATCCGCATGGAGCAGGTCCGTAACCTGATCGAAGGCGTGGGGGTCGGTACGCACCGGGCCGGGTTGCGGGTGGTGGTGCTGTATCCGCTCGACGCGTTGCAGACCGAAGGCGCCAACGCGTTGCTCAAGACGCTGGAAGAGCCGCCGCAGAACACCGTCTTCCTGCTGGTGACGGATCGTATCGACCGTATCCTGCCGACCATTCTGTCGCGCTGCAGGCAGTTTCCGCTGCAGCCGCCGCAGCCCGAGGCCGCGCGCCAGTGGCTGGAGCGGCAAGGCGTGCCGCACGCGCAGGATCTGCTGGCCGAGTTCGGTAACGCGCCGCTGGCCGCGCTGGCCGCCGCCGAGTCCGAAGACCGTCCGCTGCTGCAATTCCTGCTTGAACAGCTCGGCCAGGGCGCAAAGCTCGATGCACTGGCCACGGCCGACCATTTACAAAAATTGTCGGTCCCGGCCGTTCTCAGTACCATGCACCGATGGGTCTTTGACTTGATGGCGGCACGCTTGGCGGGGCGTCCGCGCTACTTTCCGGCGCAGCGCGATGTGCTGCAACGTTGCGCGAATACCATTCCGCTGGACCGCCTGGAACGTTTTGCGCGTGCCTTGCCGCAGCGGCGCCGCTCCGAGCAGCATCCGCTGGCCGCGCGGCTCGTCATCGAAAGCCTTTTGCTGGATTACCGGCAGCTCTTTCCGTCTGCCTGAACCCGAACCCGCACCTGAACGTTTGCACTCTGTGGACACCCTGTGAGCACTGCACCTCTTCGTACGCCCGGCACTCCCGTCACCCCTGGCACCCCCGCTGCACCCGGCACGGCTTCAGGCGCACCGACCCGTCCGGGCATCGTCTCGCTGGCCATCAAGGATGAAGCTGGCCTGCACGCCGCCTACATGCCGTTCCTGAAGAACGGCGGCATCTTCGTGCCGACACAGCGCCCTTACCGGATTGGCGAGGAGGTCTTCCTCGTGCTGTCGCTGCTGGACCGCCCGCAGAAGTATCAGGTGGCCGGCAAGGTAGCCTGGATCACGCCGGTGGGCACGCCGGCCAAGACGCCGGGCATTGGCGTGCACCTTGGCGAAGATGAGCAGTGCCGCGTGCTGCGCCGTGTGATCGAAGAGGTGCTGGGCAAACAGATCAATTCGCAGCGCCCCACCCAAACACTTTGATTTTTTCCTGATACGGCGCACGAAGTTTACGCCGTAACTTTCTGATTATTCGATGTTTGTCGATTCCCACTGTCATATCAATTTCCCCGACTTGCGCGCGCGCCTGCCTGAGCTGCTGACGCGCATGCGGGAGAACCGCGTCACGCACGCACTCTGCATTTCCGTCACGCTGGAGGATTTTCCGAGTGTGCTGGAGATTGCCGAGCAGGAGCCCAACGTGTACGCCACCGTGGGCGTGCATCCCGACGCTGAGGCCGACGTCGAAGAAGGCCGGTCCATTGAAGAGCCCACGCTCGAGCGTCTGCTGACGCTGGCCGATCATCCGCGCGTGGTCGGCATCGGCGAAACCGGGCTCGACTACTACCGCCTGGGCGACCGTACCGTGGCCGACATGGAATGGCAGCGCGATCGCTTTCGTACGCATATTCGCGCGTCGAAGCAGACCGGCAAGCCGCTGGTGATCCACACGCGCTCGTCGGCTGAGGACACTTTGGCCATCATGCGCGAAGAGGGCGCCGAGGCCGCAGGCGGCGTCATGCATTGCTTTACTGAGACCTGGGACGTGGCCAAGGCCGCGCTGGACCTGGGTTTCTATATCTCCTTCTCGGGCATCGTGACGTTCAAGAACGCGGTGGACCTGCAGGAAACCGCCAGGAAGGTGCCGCTGGACCGCATGCTGATCGAGACCGACTCGCCGTACTTGGCGCCGGTGCCGTTCCGAGGCAAGACGAACGAGCCGGCGTATGTGCGGCACGTGGGCGAATTCCTGGCTACGCTGCGCGGCGAACCACTCGAGCGGATTGCCAGCGCCACCACCGAGAACTTCTTCAATCTATTCAATGCGATACCGCGATAACTTGAAGCAAGCGATGAAAAAAATCGCACTGGCTGGTGCGCTGACCATGGCGTTGTCGGGTGCCGCATTCGCCACGCCGCAGGACGATCTGCGCAACGCCGTCGAATACAACCGCCCGGCGCTGGTGCAGAAGTATGTCGCGCAGGGCGTCGACCCCAACCTGAAGACCCGCGATGGCACGCCGCTGCTGGTGGATGCGCTCAAGGAGAAGAACATCGAGGTGGCCGAGGCGCTCATCCGCGCCAAGAACATCGATTTCGAGCGCACCAATGCCGCAGGTGAAAACGCGCTGATGATGGCCGCGTACCAGGGCCTGCTGCCCATGGTGAAGCTGATGGTGGAAACGTACGACGTGGAGGTCAACAAGACCGGCTGGACCGCGCTGCATTACGCCGCCACCAATGGGTATGACGACATCGTCAAATACCTGCTCGACCACGCGGCCTATATCGATGCCGAAAGCCCCAACGCGACCACGCCGCTGATGATGGCCGTCATGGGCGGGCACATCACCACCGTCAAGCTCCTGCTGGACGAGGGCGCCGACATGAACCTGCGCAATCAGCAGAAGATGGACGTGATCGACTTCGCCAAGCGGTATCACCAGGATGAGATTGCTGCGGGGCTGGAATCGCGCCGGCGCAAGCTGGCGGAGCAATCCGGCAAGCCTGCTGCAGCACCGGCGCCTGCGGCCGCAGTCTCGCAGCCTGCCAAGCCTGCAGCGCCGGATGTGCCAACGCCGATGCCGCCCGCTAAACGCGACGCCGGAGCGCCTAGCCCGGCCGGCCGGGATACGATCGGCACGCCCACCAACATGCTGTTTGACAGCAACCGCTAGACGCGGCCCGAACGGCCCGGCACGTCAGCGCCGGTGCCGGGCGTGATGCGCTTCACGCCCGCCGCGCCAGCCGCACTCCGGTGAACTGCCACCGTTGGTGCGGATAGAAGAAGTTGCGATACGTCGCCCGCAGATGCCCCTCGGGCGACACGCACGATCCACCGCGCAGCACCATCTGGCTGCACATGAACTTGCCGTTGTATTCGCCCACGGCGCCCTCGGCCGGCTCGAAGCCCGGATACGGGCCATAAGGGCTGGCGGTCCATTCCCACACATCACCGAACAATTGACGCAGGCTGCCGGCCTGGACGATGCCGTGGTCGGGAAGCGGGCGTAGCGCGCCGCGGCCGGCGAAGTTGCCTTGCACGGGCAGGCCTTCGGCGGCGTGCTCCCATTCGGCTTCCGTCGGCAGGCGGGCGCCGGCCCAGCGGGCGTAGGCATCGGCCTCGTAAAAGCTGACGTGCGTGACCGGCGCGTCCAGATCGACCGGCTGCAGGCCGTGCAGCGACATCTGCTGCCAGCCTTCAGCCTCATCCATGCCGGCGCGCCAGTAGAGCGGGGCGTCAATGCCTTCCCGCTGCACCCACGCCCAGCCGTCGGCCAGCCACAACGTTGGCTGGCAATAGCCGCCGTCCTGCATGAAGGCGAGCCACTCGCGGTTGGTGACAGGGTGCGTGGCCAGCGCATACGCCTCCAGCCACACGGTGTGACGCGGGCCTTCGCAGTCGAACATGAAGTCAGTATCGGTTCCCGTATCGGTTCTGCCGATCTGTACGGCGCCGCCCTGGAAGCTGACCCAACCCGGTTGCACCGGGGCCGCGTGCACGCGTGCTACGGGCGCTTGGGCATAGGCCGGGCACAACGGGTTCTGCGCAAACAGGTGGAGAAGATCGGTCAGCAGCAACTCCTGGTGCTGCTGTTCGTGGTGCAGGCCGAGGGTCACCAGACGGGCAAGATCGTCCGATACGCCGCCGGCCAGCAAGCGCTGCATGGCCGCATCGACATGGGCGCGGTAGGCGCGCACCTCGTCGAGCGTGGGGCGCGTGAGCATGCCCCGGCGCGGGCGCGGGTGCCGCGCTCCGACCGTTTCGTAGTACGAATTGAACAGGTAACGGTAGCGAGCATCGGGTGAGCGATAGTCCGGCACGTTGGGGCCAAGGATGAACTCCTCGAAGAACCACGTCGTATGGGCCAAGTGCCATTTGGCGGGGCTGGCGTCGTCCATGGACTGGACGGTGGCATCGGCGTCGGACAACTGCGCCGTCAAGGCCAGGGATTGCGCTCGCACCATGCCGTAGTGCTGCATCAGCGCGGGCAGGGCGGTGGTCGGCACATCAAATACAGGCGATACGCGCATGGGGTCTCCAGAGCAGGCAGCGAGGACAGCACAGCAGCAAGTGGGCCATGCCGCTGCGCGCGCATTGGCGCCCCCAGCTTGCCCATGTTCGTAAGAAGCATATGCGAGCTTTGTAACTTTGCCATGCGCAACGCTGGCGATGCTGCGTTGCGGTGATGACTGCACCGCAGCATCGATTGTCATGAAACAGTCACTGCGCGCACCTAGGATGTAAACGTTTACAACTCCCAGGGGCGCGTAGTGGGCAGCAGTATCAAGGACGTGGCGACGCACGCCGGCATTTCGATTGCCACCGTGTCGCGGGCGGTCAATACGCCGGAGCGGGTGAGTGCCTCGACGCTGGCCCGAGTGCAGGCGGCCATGGATGCGCTGCACTATCGCCCGAACGCGCTGGGCCGCCAGTTGCGCGCCGAGCGCACGGGCTTGCTTGGCGTGGTGCTGCCGTCGCTCGCCAACCCCGTGTTTGCCGAGTGCATGCAGGGCATCGAGGAAGCCGCATCCATCACCGGCCAGCGTGTGATGCTCATGACGACCGCCTACGACCGCGAGCGCGAGGCCCGCGCCATCGAGACCATGCTCGAGCAACGTGTCGACGGTCTGATCCTGACCGTGGCCGATGCAGCCGCCAATCCGCATCTCGATCGACTGGACGCCGAGCACGTGCCTTATGTGCTGGTCTACAACGATACGGTCGGCCAGGCACGCATTCCGGCGCGCTGCTGCGTGACGGTCGACAACCGGGCCGCTGCGCGCGACGCCATCCGCGCGTTGCTGGCGCAAGGGCACCGACAGATCCGTATGCTCACCGGCACGCTGGCGGCCTCGGACCGTGCGGCCCTGCGCCACGACGGCTACCGCGAAGCGCTGGAGGCGGCCGGCATTGCGCCGCAGCCGCCCGTCGAAATTGACTTCAATGCCGATGCCATGCTGCCCGCCGAGTTGGCCCGGCTGCTCGCACCGCCGCGCCCGACCGCCATTTTCTGCAGCAACGACCGCCTCGCGCTGCTCACCATCCGCTCGCTGCGCGAGATGGGCCTGCGCGTGCCCGAAGACGTGAGCGTGGTCGGCTTTGATGGCCTGGCGATAGGGCAGTGGCTCTCGCCCACGCTGGCCACCGTGGCGCAGCCGCACCGCCGGATCGGCACCGATGCGGCCACGGCGCTGGCTCGCCGCATCGCCGGCGAGGTGGTCCCCTCGATTACCTTGCCGCACCGCCTGCTGGCGGGCGGCACGCTGGCCCGTGCGCCGGCGGAAGCGTCTCTCTCCGTTGTTTCTTCCCTCACGTCTGATACGCAAGGAGCGTCTCGATGAAACGTCTCGTTCAATGGCTGCGCGTGTGCGGCCTCGTGGCTGCCGGCGCATTCGCCGTGGCTGCGCCGGTGCAGGCACAGCCGGCCGGCCAGCAAGTCGCCATCTGCTACAACTGCCCGCCCGAATGGGCCGACTGGGCCAGCCAGATCAAGGCCATCAAGGACAAGACCGGCATTACCGTGCCGTTCGACAACAAGAACTCCGGCCAGGCCATCGCGCAGATGCTGGCCGAGAAATCGCACCCCGTGGCTGACGTGGCCTACCTGGGCATCACGTCTGCGTATCAGGCCAAGGAAAAGGGCCTGGTCGCCAACTACAAGCCCAAGCACTGGGAAGACATTCCGGCCGGCATGAAAGACCCGGACGGTGCGTTCTTCTCGATCCACTCCGGCACGCTGGGCTTTTTCGTCAACAAGGACGCGCTGGAAGGCAAGCCCGTGCCGCGTTCCTGGAAAGACCTGCTCAAGCCCGAATACAAAGGCATGGTCGGCTACCTCGACCCGAGCAGCGCCTTCGTCGGCTATGTGGGCGCCGTGGCGGTCAACCAGGCGCTGGGCGGCTCGCTTGACGACTTCGGCCCGGCCATCGAGTGGTTCAAGCAGTTGAAGAAGAACGCGCCGATCGTGCCGAAGCAGACCGCCTACGCGCGCGTCGTGGCCGGTGAAATCCCGATCCTGCTCGACTACGACTTCAACGCTTACCGTGCCAAGTACAAGGATCACGCGAACGTGGAATTCGTGATCCCGCAGGAAGGCACGATTGCCGTGCCGTACGTGATGAGCCTGACAGCTGGCGCGCCGCATGCCGAGAACGCCAAGAAGGTGCTCGATTTTGTCCTGTCGGACGAAGGCCAGACGCTGTGGGCCAACGCCTACCTGCGCCCGGTGCGCGCCAGCGCCATGAGCAAGGAAGCCGCCTCGCGCTTCCTGCCGGCCAGCGAATACGCCCGTGCAAAGACGGTCGACTTCAACAAGATGGCAGCCGGCCAGCAGGCATTTGGCACGCGCTACCTGAACGAGGTCCGCTGAGCATGAGCACCGTCACCCGAAACACCTTGCCCGACGATGCGGTACTGCCCGCACGGTGGCGGGTGGCGTTGCTGGCACCGGCCGTTGCGCTGTTCTGCGCGTTCTGGCTGCTGCCGATGGCCGCGCTGCTGCGTGTCAGCGGCAGCGAGGGCGTGATTGCCACCTACACCGCAGCGCTGACCACGTCTCGCTACCTCAGCAGCCTGTTTTCGACGGTAATGCTGTCGGCGGCAGTCACGCTGGCGACGCTCGTCCTCTCGACCATCGCCGGGCTGTTTCTGGTGCGCCACAACGTACCGGGAAAGCAAATGATTACCGCCATGCTGACGTTTCCGCTGGCGTTTCCTGGTGTGGTGGTCGGCTTCATGGTGATCCTGCTGGCGGGGCGCCAGGGACTGCTGGGCGACGTCACGCACAAGCTCATCGGTGAGAAATGGGTCTTCGCCTATTCCATCGGCGGGTTGTTTCTTGGATACCTGTATTTCTCGATCCCGCGCGTGGTGCTGACGGTCATGGCAGCGGCGGAAAAGCTTGATCGCTCACTGGAAGAAGCGGCGCGCTCGCTGGGCGCATCGTCGTGGCAGGTGACGCGCGATGTGCTGGTGCCGGGGCTGGCGCCTGCGCTCATCGCCTCCGGAGCGATCTGCTTTGCCACGTCGATGGGCGCGTTCGGCACCGCCTTCACGCTCGCCACCGACATCGACGTCTTGCCGATGACGATCTATACCGAGTTCACGCTCAACGCGGGCATTGCGATGGCGGCAGCGCTGTCGGTGGTGCTGGGCGTGGTGACGTGGCTGGTGCTGGCGATTGCGCGCACCGCGAGTGGTAGCCCAAGTGGGGCCGCAGCATGAAACGCGTGCTTTCTCTTTCGCAGTGGCTCATCACGCTGCTGCTGTGCCTGTTCCTGATCGTGCCCGTCGTGCTGTCGATGGCCGTGGGCCTGACGCGCAACTACATCCGCGGCTTCAAGAGCGGTTGGACGCTGGATTGGGTCGCCCAAGTCTGGGAGATGTATCACGCGTCGATCTGGATGTCGCTGCTGGTGGCGCTGTGCACGCTGGTGATCGTGCTCGCGGCCGGCGTGCCGGCAGGCTATGTACTGGCGCGGCGCCAGAGCCGTGCGAGCCGCCTGATCGAAGAATTCCTGACGCTGCCCGTGGCGCTGCCCGGCTTGGCGACGGCGCTGGGCTTGATCGTGGCGTACGGCGGCTTTGGCGGCTTTCGCGAGAGCCTTTGGTTCATCGTCGTCGGCCATGTGGTGTTTACGCTGCCGTTCATGGTGCGCTCGGTTGCCGCCGTGGCGGCAGGCCAGAACCTGAAGACGCTGGAAGAGGGCGCTGCCAGCCTGGGCGCGTCGTTCTGGCAGCGCTTTCGCACCATCGTGCTGCCCAACGTGCAACCCGGCATCCTGGCCGGCGCGCTGACGGTGGTGACGCTCTCGGTGGGCGAGTTCAACCTCACCTGGATGCTGCACACGCCAGAAACCAAAACCCTGCCGGTCGGCCTGGCCGACACCTATGCGTCGATGCGGCTGGAAATTGCCAGCGCCTACACGCTGATCTTCTTCGTCATGATCGTGCCGCTGCTGGTGCTGATGCAGCGCTTTGGCGGCCTGCGGGTGAACAACGGAAAGGCTTCCCGATGAGTACCGAATCCCTACATCTCGCGCCCGTGCCCATCCGGCTGCGTGGCTGCGGAAAACACTTCGGTGGCGAGCGCGTGCTGGAGTCGATGGACCTCGACATCGCCGCCGGCGAGACCGTCGTGCTGCTCGGCCCCTCGGGCTGCGGCAAGACCACCACGCTGCGCATCGTCGCCGGGCTGGAGGCGCCGGACGCCGGCGGCACCGTGCACTTCGGCGATGAAGACGTGACCGCGCGTCCGATCGAGCGCCGCCGCGTCGGCATGGTGTTCCAGAACTACGCGCTGTTCCCCAACCTGAGCGTGCGAGGCAATGTGGAATACGGCCTGCGCATCCAGCGCCGGCAGAACGGTTTGTCCGACACACAGATCAGCGCCCGGGCAAACACGCTGCTGGAGATGATGCAACTCACGCCGTACGCGGACCGCGGTGTCGATCAGCTCTCCGGCGGTCAGCGCCAACGGGTGGCACTGGCGCGCGCATTGGCGCCCGAGCCGCGCGTGCTGCTGCTCGACGAACCGCTCACGGCGCTCGACGCCAAGCTGCGCGAATCCGTGCGTGCAGAGATGGACCGCCTACTGCGCAGTCTCGGCATCACGACCATCTACGTCACGCGCGATCAGGAAGAGGCGATGGCGCTGGCCGATCGCATTGTCGTCATGGAAGCCGGCCGCATTGCGCAGATCGGCACGCCGCGCGAAATCTACTTCCAGCCGGCCAACCGGCACGTGGCGGATTTCATCGGCATCATGAACCGGCTTGACGGCACGCGGCAGGATGGCACGTTCGTCTGCGCGGGCGGAAGCGTGCGCGTGCCGGACGGCGACGGCAATGCGGTCTTCTTCCGTCCCGAAGATGCCGTGCTGGCCGACCCGTCCCAGGCGGCGCTGAAGGGCACGGTCGAGTCGGCGGTGTTTCTCGGCTTCCGCACCCGCGTGCGCGTGGCGGGCGTGTCAGCCACGCCGTTGTTCATCGATGTGCCCGGCCGCCAGCAGTTTGCGCCGGGCCATGCGGTCGGCTTCGATATCCCGGCAGACCGCCTCTTGACCTTGCAAGCCTGATGCCGATGCACTTCCTGCAACTGACGGACCTCCATATCAAGCGGCCGGGGCGACTGGCTTATCGGCGCGTGGATTCGGCGGCCTATTTGTCACGCTGCGTGGCACATATCCTGGCACAGCCCGAGAAACCAGACGCTATCGTCCTGACCGGCGATCTGGTCGACGCCGGCGCGCCCGAGGAATACGCCCACCTGCGTGCGGTGCTTGCGCCGCTCGATGCGGCAGGCATCCGCATGCTGCCGGTGCTCGGCAACCACGATGGCCGTGATGCCGCACGCGAAGCCTTTGCCGATTGGCTCGCGCCAATTCCGGCCGCCGCGCAGGACACGCGTGCATTCCAGTACTGGACCGACATTGGCGACGTGCGCCTGATCGTGATCGACACGCTGGACACCGGCCATCCGGGCGGCCGTCTGGGCGTACCGCGCCTTGATTGGGTGGCCGAAGCGCTGGCATGCGAAACGCAACGCCCGACCGTCATCGCCATGCACCATCCGCCATTTGCCACCGGCATCGGCCACATGGACGTGCAATCGCTCGCCGAAGAAGATATCCCGGCCTTCGCGCAGATCGTGCGTGCCGCCGGCAACGTCGAGCGCATCATCTGCGGGCACCTGCATCGCTCCATCGACGTGCGTTTTGCGGGCACGGTGGCGTCCACTTGCCCATCGCCGGCACACCAGGTCGCACTGGATCTGGACCCTGATGCTGCGCCCGGTTTTGTCATGGAGCCACCAGCCTACAAGGTCCATGCGTGGGTGCCGGGGCAAGGCTTGGTGAGCCATCTCGCCTACGTGGGGCAATTTGATGGCCCGCATCCGTTTTTTGAGCCGGACGGCCGGCTGATCGACTAGGCCGCTTCCACGGCGGCCGCCAGACGGGCGACCAGCGCATCGGCCTCGCTTTCCGCCGATGCGATGGACGCGCGTAACCGCTTGTCGGCAAATTCGTCGTATTCGATCGCGACGGATGCCACATCCGTGACGCCGATGTAGCCGAATGCCGTGGCGACGCCGGCCTCGACGTGGTTCAGGTGGGCAATGTGCTGGCCGGGGCCGTAACCGAAATCGCCGCGTGCGCTGAGGATGACGAGGCGCTTGTTCATGCCGGCGAGCAGCTGTATCCGGTGCTCAACACCGGCTTTGATGCGTTTGCGCAGGCCATCGATGCCATTCGTAGCTCCCAAGCGCAACCGGGGCGTCAGCGCGTGACGCTCACGGCACCGATGGGGGTTGCTGCGCGCTGGCTGGTGCCTCGGCTGGGTGAATTTGCTACGCAGCATCCGGAGGTGGATCTGCGCATTCATGCGTCCGACACCGTGGTCGACCTGCATGGCGGCAGCGCAGACCTTGCCGTGCGCTATGGCGATACGCCCGTCACGGGGAATGGACTCGTCACCGAGCGGCTCTTTGGCGACGCCTATGCGCCGGTCTGCCACCCGGGCCTGAACGTGCGGTCGCACGACGATCTGGCGCGCGTGCGGCTTATTCACTCCGAGTGGCAGCGCACGCTGCCGCAGCCGATTGCCTGGCCGATGTGGGCGCGCGCGGCAGGTATCGAGCACACGCTCAGGCACGACACGGGCATCGTGCTGTCCGACAACGGGCATGCCATGTCGGCGGCAATGGCGGGGCAAGGCGTGATCCTGGCGAACCTGCCGCTGGTGCGCGATGCGCTGGAGGCGGGCACGCTCGTCCAGCCTTTCGCAGCGCCGGTCATTCAGCGCTATGCGTTCTGGGCCGTGGCGCCATCTGCGCGGCTTGAAGACGCTGCCGTGCGCGCGGTGTGGGATTGGCTATGCGCGTGCCGGGAAAACACGGCACGTGTGCATCGCTCAGCCCAATAGCGGCGACGCGGCACGTGCCGGCGCGAACGCTTCGTGCCACGCGGCCGCAAGCTGCAGCAACGCAAACTCCGACCGGGGCGGCGCAATCACCTGCAGGCCCAGCGGCAGGCCATCGGCGGTCAAGCCCGACGGCAGGCTCGCGGCCGGCACGCCCGCCAGCGTGGCGCCAATCACGACTTCCATCCAGCGGTGGTATGTGTCCATCGCGCGGCCTGCTACGGCCTTGGGCCAGTGCTCTTCGGCGGGGAAGGGCGCAACCTGCGTGCAAGGCAGGACGAGGAAATCGTAGTGCGCAAACTGCCGCAGCAGCGCCTGGTACCAGCTTGCCCGTGTGGCGATGGCTCGGTTGATGTCGATGGCGGTGCGGCTGCGTCCATGCTCGATCTCCCAGATGGCTTCGGGCTTGAGCAAATCGCGCGTGGCGGCGTTGGCGTACAGCAGCCCGAGGTTGCCGGACACACTCAGCGCGCGCAGCGTGCACCAGCATTCCCACAGCGCATCCATGGCGAAGAAGGGCCGTACGGTTTCGACATGACAGCCCAGCGTATCGAACGTATCGAGCGCGTGCTCGTTGACGGCCAGCACTTCGCGGTCGACGGCAAGGTAGCCACCGAAATCGCCCAACCAGCCAATGCGGGCCTGCCGGAAATCCCGGTGCAGCGGCTGCATGAAGCACGCCGGATCGTCACTCAGCGACAGCGGCGCACGCGGGTCGTAGCCGGCCTGCGTGGCGAGCAGCCACGCGAGGTCGTGCGGATTGCGCGCCATGGGGCCTTCAGTGCCCAACTGCTGGAAGAACACGTCGCCGGTCGGTCCGTAAGGCACGCGACCGAGGCTCGGACGCAGGCCGTAGATGTTGTTCCAGGCGGCGGGGTTGCGCAGCGAACCCATCATGTCGCTGCCGTCGGCCACGGGCAGCATGTTCAGCGCCAGCGCGGCGGCCGTGCCACCGCTGCTGCCGCCGGCCGAGCGCTCGGGGTTCCAGGCGTTGCGCGTAGTGCCGTACACGCGGTTGTAGGTGTGCGAGCCGAGCCCGAACTCAGGCGTATTCGTCTTGCCGATCAGCACCGTGCCTTGCCGGCGAATGCGCTCGACGACGATGCTGTCATGTGTCGGCACATTGCGCGCCATGGCGAGGCTGCCCATCGCCGTCACCATGCCTGCGGTGGCCGCAAGATCCTTGGGCGCTTGCGGAAAGCCATGCATCCAGCCGCCGGACAAACCTTGCGACAGCAGCACATCCCGCTCGCGTGCCTGGTCGATGGCGGATTCGGCATCGATGCGGGCCACGACGGCATTGACCGTCGGGTTATGACGATCGATCTGCGCAAGGAACGCTTCCATGACTTCCACGCACGACACATCGCGCGCGTGGATACGCCGGGACAGTTCGATCGCGCTCCATTGGACAATCTCTTCGTTGGCGGCCGCAGGTGTTGCAGCTTGGCTCGGATTCGCTTGCATTGCTTGACTCGAAGTTCACTTCACGCGGCGCTCAGGTAGGTTTGCGCCAGACGCACCCAGGCGGCTGCGCCCAACGGCAACACCTGGTCGTTGAAGTCGTAGCCGGGGTTGTGCACCATGCAGCCGCCGAATTCGCCTTCGCCATTGCCGAGGATCAGGTAGCAGCCCGGCACTTCATTGAGCATCCAGGCAAAGTCTTCGCTGCCGTTGAGCCCCTTGGGCGCCTGGGTGACGACGTTGGCCGCACCCACCAGTTCGGTACAGACCTGCTGCGCCAGTTGCGTCTCGGCCTCGGTATTGACCATGGGCGGCGTCAATTGACGATAGTCGATCTGCGCCTCGACGCCATGGGCCTGTGCGGTCAGGCTGACAATCTCGCGAATGCGCATTTCCACCAGCGCACGCGTTTCCGGCCGCGCTGCGCGCACATTCAGGCCGATCGTCACCGATTCGGGAATCACGTTGTGCGTTGCACCGCCGCGAATGAAACCGACCGACACCACCGCCGTGTCGTCAGGCGCGACATTGCGTGCGACCACGGTTTGCAACGCGGTGATGATGGCGGCCGACGCGGCAATCGGATCACGCGCGCGATGCGGCATCGCGCCGTGTCCGCCCATGCCCTTGATGGTGACGTCGGCCACGTCGGAGGACAGGCTCACCGGTCCCGGCAGCACGCGGAAGCTGCCGGCCGGCACGCCCGGCATGTTGTGCAAGGCATAGACGGCATCGCAGGGGAAGCGCTCGAAGAGGCCGTCTTCGATCATGGCGCGCGCACCGCACAGGTTTTCTTCATCGGGCTGGAAGATGAGGTTCAGCGTGCCATCAAAATCGCGGCTCTCGGCCAGCGCCTTGGCTGCGGCGAGCAGGATGGCGGTGTGCCCGTCGTGGCCGCACGCATGCATCTTGCCGTGGTTGCGGCTGGCGTAAGGCAGGCCGGTCGCTTCAACAATGGGCAGGGCGTCCATGTCCGCGCGAATGCCAAGGCGGCGCGTGCCGTTGCCGAGTTTCAGCTGGCCCACCACGCCGCTCTTGCCGATGCCCGTGTGCACCTCGTAACCCCAACTCTTGAGCAGATCGGCCACCAACGTGCTGGTGGCGCCCACCTCGAAACCGAGTTCGGGCTGCGCGTGGATCTGACGGCGGATGTTGACGAACGTTTCTGCATCGATATGGACGGGCGGCAGGAGATGCGGCAACAGTTGGAACGGCGTGAGCGTGGGGGCTTTCGTCATGTCGGGGCTCCGGGGGTTGGAGGTTGGAGATGGGAATCCGGGGTCAATCAGTTTCGCGCGCTTCGCGCAGGCTCAGCACGGTCAGCAGCGTGATGGCGCTGCACGCCATCATGTAAAAGGCAGGGGAGAGCGGATTGCCGGTGCGGGCCAGCAGCCACGTCACAACAAACTGGCACGAGCCGCCAAATACCGTGACGCCGATCGCGTAGATGACCGACAGGCCGCTGGCGCGCACCTGGATGGGCAGCAGCTCCATCATCATGAGCAGCATGGGCGTGGTGCCCAGGTACAGCGTGCCGGTGAGCAACGCCGACAGTGCCAGCACCAGCGGCACGCTCGGGTAATGCGTCATCAGCCAGAAGGCCGGGTAGAGCGCCGCCACGGTGACCAGCGTTGCGCCCACCACCAGAGGCTTGCGGCGCGGCAGGCGGTCGGCCAGCCAACCGGAAAGGAGCGACGCGCCGAAGCTCGTCAGCCCCGTCACGCAACCGGCCAGCAGCGACAGCGAAGCCGGCAGATGCAGCTCGCGGATCATGTAGGTCGGCATGAAGTAGATGACCAGATACGTGCCGACTGTCCCGCCGATGATCGTGAGCACGCCCTTGATGACCAGCCCGCCGTGGTCGCGAAACAAGGTGCCGAGCGGGCTCGGCGCATGCGCCTCGGCGGTGTGCGTTTCATCCAGGTGCGAGCGGATATACAGGCCCACCGGCGCAATCAGCAGGCCAAGGAAGAACGGCACACGCCAGCCCCAGCTCTGCAGCGCTTCCGGCGACAGGCTGCCGTACAGAATGGCCGCAGTCAGCGCGCCGCACAGCGCTGCAATGCCCTGGCTGCCCAACTGCCAGCTCACGCGAAAACCGCGCCCGCGGATACCGCCGGACTCCATCAGCATCGCCGTCGACGCGCCGATTTCACCGCCCAGCGAGAAGCCCTGCAGCAACCGCCCGGCAAGGATCACCAGCGGGCCGAGCAGGCCTGCGGTGGCGTATGTCGGCGCAACCGCCAGGCACAGCGTGCCGATGACCATCAGCCCGATTGTCAGCGTCATCGCGGCCTTGCGTCCGTGGCGGTCTGCGTAGTTGCCGATGACGAAACCGCCCAGCGGCCGCATCACAAAGCCGATGCCGAACGTCGCCACCGCGAGCAGCAACGAGCCGTACGCGCTGTCTGACGGAAAAAACAGCTTGCCGATCATCAGCGCGAAGAAGCTGTAGACCGTGAAGTCGTACATCTCCAGCGCATTGCCGATCGAGCACGCGGCGATCAATCGCGCCTGGCCGGCGGGCTTGGGCGCAGCAACGGCCGAGGCGGGCAGGGCCGTAGTCTGCAAGGTGGCGTCGTTCATGGGGTCTCCGTCCACGATGTTGGAAAGGGCTTCTCTGAGCCTTGGGTGCTTGCAGTATTCAGGGAACACGGGCGCTGAAAAAATCGCAAATATTCATCTCGATAACCAAATAGAATCACCGTCATAACCGGCATATATCCGCTATCAGGGAAAGCCCGTGAAGGCGTGAGGCGAGACGCACACCCAACCGTGTGCAATGAGCGAGGAGGAGAGCGAGGTGAAGCTGCACCAGTTGCGCATCCTGCTTGCCGTGGCACAGCACGGCAGCATTCACGAGGCCTCGCGCGGGTTGCATATCTCGCAGCCGGCGTTGTCCAAGGCGATTGCGGAACTGGAACGGGAGCTCGGCGTCACGCTGCTGTCGCGTTCGGTGCGCGGCGTGAGCCTGACGGCGTATGGGATGGCGCTCGTCAAACGGGCCAGCGTGGTCGAGCAGGAACTGCGTCACGCGCTGGAAGACATCGAAGCCATTCGCGGCCACGCAGAGGCCGAACTGAACATCGGCTTTACCGCCGTCGCCTCCAGCGGCCCGCTACCGGATGCCATGGCGGCATTCCGCACGCGCTTTCCCAATGTGGCGTTGCGCGGTTTCGAACAGCGCTCGCAGCAGATTCTTGAAGGTCTGCGCGAAGGCCGCATCGATCTGGGATTGATCTCAACCAACAGCGGGCCCGGCACGAGCAGCTTCCAGTGGGAGCCGTTATTCTCCGTGCCGATGCGCTTGGCGGTGCGCCCCGGTCATCCGCTACGGCGCACGCGCAAGCTGCGCTCGCTGCTGGATGCCGACTGGCTGGTGCTGGACCCGCTGGATGACCCTGGCAGCCCGATGGCAAGCCTAATGCGGCTGCACCGGCTGGAAATCCCGCACCGGATCGTGCAGAGCGGCTCCAACCTGCTCGGCCTGCAACTGGCTACCAAGACGGACCTGGTGAGCATGTGGTCGGATTTTGTCTTCACCAACACACTGGGGCCGCTGCGTACGATTTCGGGCGCGCTGGAGGTGCTCCCCATGGAAGACGAACTACCCGACTTCAGCGTCTACATGGTCTACCGATCGGCGGACCTGATGACGCATGCCTGCGCGGAATTCAGCAAGGAGATTCGGCACGCGGCGCAGCGCTATCGTCATCGCTGACCGTCACGCGTCGGCTTCG
This sequence comes from Ralstonia sp. 110700041-2, assembly GCF_056280165.1. Lineage (NCBI taxonomy): Bacteria > Pseudomonadati > Pseudomonadota > Betaproteobacteria > Burkholderiales > Burkholderiaceae > Ralstonia > Ralstonia sp. 110700041-2. The sequence goes on from NZ_JBSFAI010000008.1 coordinate 42,852, forward strand.
GCACCCTCCGCGCGCATGGCCCCCGGCGGCCGTCCGACCACCCGCTTGAACGCGCGGCTGAACGCAGCGAGCGACCCATAGCCGAGCCGGTACGCGACGGCTTCGATCGCCTCGCGGTCACGCGTGATCCATTGTGCGGCGAGCCGCATCCGCAGCTCGGTCAGATAGCGCACGGGCGTCATTCCGGTCGCCGCCAGGAAGCGCTCGGCAAACACCGAGCGCGAGACACCGGCTTGCGCTGCCAGCTCCGCGACGCTCCAGTTGCGCCCCGGGTCACGATGCAGGGCGACGATCGCCGGACCGAGTTTCGGCTCGCGCAGCGCCTGCACCCAGCCCGTGGCGTCGCCGCAGCCGCACTCCACCCAGCCGCGCACGATGAAGGCGGCCACCACGTCCGCCAGCCGCGCGAGGATGCCGGCAAAACCGGCGCGCTCCGAGCACGATTCGCGCTCCATCGCGTCGAGCATCGGGCGGATTTCCGGGTAGCGCGCGAGCAAGGTGCCGACGTGCATGAACTCCGGCATCGTGCCCACCAAGGGCTGCATGCCGCCCAGATCCAGCTCCATGCAGGCGCTGAAAATGAGCGCATCGCCCGGGGCCGCTTCCGCCCCGGCGCCAACCGACGCCACCGTGTCGCAGATCTTCGCGGATTCAAAGCCGGCGATCTCGCGGCACGGCGCATCCGGATCGGACAGCAACGCGTGCGGGGTGCCCTGCGGCAGCAACACCGCATCGCCGGCTTCGAGCCGCATCGTCGCCCCCGACGCGTCGCGCAGCAGCACCGGCCCGCGCCCCACGAAGTGAAACTGCGCACGCCCCGGCGCCTTGCCAAAGCTCAGCCCGAAGGGCCGCGCCACATGGATACGGCGGTACTGGACACCGCTCAGCCGCATGCCGAGCAGCAGCTCGCTAACAAGGTCGTGCACGTCGGGCAGGGGAGTCAGCATGTCGAAAATCCGGACGATTGATCAACAAGGTCGGAGTGTATGCCATAGACCGTCCGGCTATCGGGCCCTACCATGCGCCCTTATTGGTATTTTCCCTGATGTTTTCGACGGAACGACGCATGAATCCCGGAATCTCCACTGCCGCGTCAATTGCGGCTCCGCGTGAACCGGCCTGGGGTGCTGTCTTTGCAATGGCACTGGGCGTGTTCGGGCTGGTCACGGCCGAATTCCTGCCTGCAAGCCTGCTGACGCCCATGGCGGAAAGCCTGGGCGTGACCGAAGGCGTGGCAGGGCAGGCCGTCACGGCCACGGCAACGGTTGCGCTGGTCACCAGCTTGTTGACCGCCGCTGTCACGCGGTCCATCGACCGGCGGCGCGTGCTGCTCGCATTCTCGGTGCTGCTTGTGGCATCCAATCTTGCGGTGGCGTTTGCAACCAGCCTCACGACGATCCTGATCGGCCGCGTTGTGCTTGGCATTGCACTGGGCGGCTTCTGGACCATGGCGACCGCCACCGCAATGCGGCTCGTGCCACCGGCGTTGGTGCCGCGGGCGCTATCGATCATCTTCAGCGGCGTGGCCGTCGCCACGATTGCCGCCGCGCCGCTGGGCAGCTACTTCGGCCACCTGATCGGCTGGCGCAATGTGTTCCTGGCCGCAGCGGGACTGGGGGTGATGGCGTTTGTGTCGCAGGTCTCGACGCTGCCGTCGATGGCGCCAAGTGGCACAACGCGCCTGCGCACGCTGATCGACGTGCTGCGCCGTCCGAGCGTGGGCATCGGGATGTTCGCGACGATCCTGGTGTTCACCGGGCACTTTGCGTTCTTCACGTACCTGCGGCCGTTCCTGGAGCAGGTTGCAGGCGTTGGCGTAAACGGGCTGTCGGCAATCCTGTTGGGCTACGGCATTGCCAACTTCGTCGGCACATCGCTCGCAGGCCGCGTGCTGGAACACCGGCTGCGCCCAATGCTGATCGCAATGCCCGCGTTGATGGTCGTGCTGGGCATCGCGCTCGTGGCGCTGGGCCGCGCACCGGTCATCGACGCTGTGCTGATCGCGCTGTGGGGCATGGCGTTTGGCGGCGTGCCGGTGGCGTGGTCGACATGGGTGACGCGCACCGTGCCCGATGAAGCCGAAAGCGCGGGTGGCCTGATTGTTGCAGCCGTACAGCTCGCGATCGCCACCGGCGCGGCAGCCGGTGGCTTGGTGTTCGACGCGAACGGCGCAGCTGGTGTGTTCATTGGCGCCGCCGTGGTGCTGGCCACTGCCGTCGCGACGATCGTGACGGGCGTGCCGAAGCGCGTCGAGGTGGTGCCGGCGATGGCCGAGTGAATTGGCGAGAATGGCGAGATGCGCGCTGCGAGGCTGATCAGCCGGCCGGTGGCGTCATCGACGTACACCAGCAGCGTGCAGGCCGGCGCGCGGTCCTCGAACCACGCGTGATCACTGCCATCGATCTGCACCAGCTCACCCAGACACGCGCGCCGGTTGCGCGGCTGGTGCACCTTGGGCGGGCGCAGCTTGCGCGGCACCCAGAAACCGGCGTCGATCATGATCCGGCGCACCGTCTCGGTGGCCAAGTCGATACCGTGCCGCTCACGCAGCTTCTCAGCGGCCAGGGTCGGGCCAAAGTCGGCATAGCTGTCACGGATCAGGCCGCGCACGCGCGACTCCAGGCCGGGTGGTAATTGGTTGTTGCCCGGTTGCCCTTGGTGTCGATTCTGCAGACCCGCCGCACCTTGAGCCTGATAGCGTCGCAACAACCGCAATGCTTGGCGGAGGCTCACGCCCAACCTGACTGCTGCAATGCCAGTCTTGAGGTGCCCATCCGCGAGCGCCTGGAGGATCTTGAGTCGATCGAGTTGCCGCATCGTCAAGGTAACCGCGTCCGGGCGCATGGCCGACTCCTGCAAAACAAGGAGCCGTCTAGGCTACGCTCAGTCACTCGGACATTTGAACTTGGCTATAACCGGACATTACAACTTGGCACCAACATCAATTCATCGTGTAATTTGCATTATTGCCCGCTCAACTCAGACTTCTCAGCCTCGCCCTCCCAAACGACGGCCTTACCAAGCTTCACCTCATATCCCAACCGTTGGCCCATGGCCATCCGGTCACCCAAGCGCAGAACCCTTTCATGCGCTTCACCAAGGCCTTCAACCTTGGCCACCCAACTGCCATCAACGTACAGGTCGTACGGCTTCCTGAGCACCATCACAGCCTCCCTTTCTCTACATCACGCTCGATTGCGCGCCGCTCCTGCCGCGTCAACTTACGCCCAAACGCTTGCTCAGCCTCAGCCAACGCGTCTTCAAGAGGCGAACCAGTAGAGACAGCCTGCTTCTGTGCCGCGACCTGCTGATGCACACGCTCAGCTGTACGCACACGCGCCTGCTTCTCAGCCATCCGGAGCTTTTCATGCTCCCACTCACGGAGACGATAGAGGATGAACTGCCGGACCTCATCACTCGCCGTGGTAAGCCTCTCTGAGCAGTACTCCTGGAATCGCTCACGCACATCCAGCGGCAACCGAACTTGCAATACAGAATCCTTCGGAACAATGGCCATGATGGGGTGTGTAATTACAGTGTCATTACTATAGCACCACCATTCTTACCGCGAAGCCTTTTCCTCGTTTCCTTTGTCCTTAAGTGTTATTGATACAAGTAGGGGCGGCGCTGCGCGCCGCCCTGCGCGTCCTCGCTGCGCTGCGGGCGACGGCAGGGCGGGCGCGACGCCGCCCACTTTGCATCTCCCACACTTGCTTACCAAAGAGCACAGCGCAGCCAGACCAACACGGCAGCAAAGGCGGCTTGCAGAGCGCGGATACCGCTACGGCACCCCACAAGCACCAGCCGCAAAGGAGGGCGCCTGCAAACGAACGCAGCAGGCCTGCATGGGGCGCTACCGCCCCCATACCCCCGGCACCTGATCGCGATGCCGCCGCCAAGACCGGCACTGGCGCCCCTCCACATAGCCAATCTGCCAAGACAGCGCGAGAACGCCATCGACCAAGAACGGGCAATTCCGGACCTCGCCACGCCAGCCTGCGTCATAGCCCTGGGCCCAAGCCGCTTTATTGACGCGCTGCATGATCGCCTCCGGCCTCATTAACGGCATCGGCACCAGCCCAGCGAGCAGGCCCCTCATTGCGCGGATCAGGACGCCTCAACTGCCGCAGCCACGACGCAGCCTCAACTCGACGCAGACGCAGCACCTGCGGAGCCCAATGAGGAACAGGACGAAGCCCTTCATCCCACGCCTTAATGGTCTTTTGATGCGTACAGAGAAAGCGACAAAGTGCCCTAAGGGGATAACCGGCACGCTCGTAACACCATTCAGCGTGCACAGCCCATTTGCGGGAAGGGTCATGAGCCACTCGACACCTCCACAATCAACTCAGGGCAAAAGGAAATATTTTCCCCAAGAGCCACCTCCAAACCTTCCCGAGCATGCGCTACAGAGTCGGCCAAGTAGCAGGAAACAGACACAATATGTGCCCACTGCCCAAGGTCAGCCTGATTGATCTGTGAAAAAATTTGAAGGAAAGATTCCGCCGCCGCGGCCGCAGAATCCAGCCTTCTAAGCGCATCTCCGATAGACTTTGAACCAGCCATAGCCAATCTCCGATACAGATTGTTTGTGGTCAGGGGCAGGAACGTGTTGGAGCACGCCTTGCCCCACTTTTAGTGAGTCTTGGGTCGCATAATTTGCATTATGTTAAATAAAAGACACGAGCAAAAACCAGAGCTGCGGCACGCAGTGGGAGCTGTCCGACGTCGTCATCAAGGATGAGGGCCAAAGGCCGCTGTTCCGCTGTGCGCTATGCGGCGCGCGCAGTTATATTCAGGCCGCAAGCCTGCCGATCGCCCCTGCCGACCACGATCTGATCGCGCAGGCAAAAACGGGCAGCGGCAAAACCGCTGCGTTTGCGCTGGCCCTGCTCGCACGGCTCGACGCGCTGCGCAAGCTCAACGCCGACACGTTGAAGGGCAAGAAGGTCAGGGTTCGGCTGATGGACGAATGACGCCGGTACGCGGCCGCAGCGTTTGACGACGCAGATGGCACGTCGAAGCACGGCAGCGTCGCTCGGCACCCCGGCACATCCCTGAGCCTCAGTGCGTGTCGGCAGCGGGCTCAATCCCCTTCTCTTCTCAAAAAAAAGCGCGGCGATATCGCCGCGCAGCCAAAGTGCCGTAGGGATGGGCGCTTAGTGTGGTAGACCTTCCCCCTGCGTTTCCGGCAGGAACCACGGCAATACAAGCCCGAGGACGTAGACAGAGCCAAGCGCCAGTGCCGCATTGGCGACGCCACCGAACGAGTGGATCAACGAGCCGGCGATGATCGGGAACACCCAGGCGATCAGGCGCGCAGCATTGAAGACGAAACTGCACGCGGTCGAGCGTACGGTCGAGCTGAACAGCTCTGCCGGATAGATCGCCATCCACACATAGGCGCAGCCCAGCGTGAAGAAGCCGTTGATGGGCGCGACGACGGACATCGATTCAACCGAGGTCGTCATCGCGTAGGTCACGTAGGTCGTCGCCAATGAGCCCAGGAACGTCAGGAACAGGAAGCGGCGGCGGCCAATGGCGTCGATGATGAAGCCGGCGGCCATGTAGGCAACAATGGCGCCAACCGTGTAAAGAATCGTGATCTTCGAGCCCCAGCCGGCCGGGTTGGCCAGGCCTTGTTCCTTGGCGAGTCCGATGGTGAAGGTCGGCAGCCAGCTCGAGATCGCCCACCAGCCGACGGTGGTGACCACCGAAAGCAGCAGCGTGACGAACGTACGGCGACGAGCCTCCGGTTCGCGGAACAACTGGGACAGCGTGAAGGGCCGCTTGTCGCTGCCGCCCTTGCCTGCCGCGCCGGTGGCGCTCCAGCGCTTTTCACGCACGGCCTGCTTCCATTTTTCCGACTCCTCGACACCGCGGCGGATGTACAGCACGAAGAACGCGGGCAGTGCGCCGAGGGCAAACATCAGCCGCCAGGTTTCCTGGCCCATCGGGAGCGACGACGACAGACCAAACCAGATCAGCGCAGCAATCAGCGTGCCCCAGCCAAAACCGGATTGCAGGAAGCCGGCGCCCTTGGCGCGCGCCTTTTCCGGCCAGGTTTCGGCAAGCAGGGAGATGCCCGTGCTCCATTCGCTGCCCATCGCCAGACCGGTGATGAAGCGCAGCGCGCACAACTGCACAAACGTCTGCGAGAACGTGGTCAGGCCCGAGAACAGCGCGTACAGAAAGATCGACCACAGCATCATCCGCTTGCGCCCGACATAGTCCGCCATCACGCCGCCCACCAGGCCGCCGATCCCCCAGCCGAGCAGAGTCACGCCGATGACGATGCCGGCGTAGAGGGCCGGCGTCGCCAGCTGTGCGGGTGTGAGCAGCGAATGCAGCATCGGGAATAGCACGACGACGAGCGCGAAGGCTTCGTAGCCGTCGAAAATCCAGCCCAGAAAGCTGCCGGTCAGCACGCGCCAGTGCGTGGGGGTCAGGTCTGCATGCCAGGGCTTGCCGGCAGCGACCGCTTGTTGGGTTTCCATCGTTGTCTCCTTTGGAAGATAGGGATATGCGGCTGCTTTTTGTGTGTTGTGCCGGCTTATGCTGGTGAGTTGAATAGCCAGGGTTCCGCGGTGCGGCGCGCCTGCTCGAATGCGGCGATGGCGCTGCGGTGCTGCAGCGTCAGGCCGATTTCATCGAGCCCGCGCAGCAGGCAGTCTTTTCGGAACGGGTCGATGTCGAAGCGGTACACGTTGCCGTCCGGCGTCGTTACCGACTGCCCCGCCAGGTCGACCTGCAGCCGATAGCCGGGCGTGCGTGCGACGGCCCCGAACAGGCGGTCTACCACGTCGGTGTCCAGCACGATCGGCAGCAGCCCGTTCTTGAAGCAATTGCCATGGAATATCTCGGCAAAGCTCGGGGCGATGAGCGCGCGGATGCCCCAATCCCGGAGCGCCCACGGCGCATGCTCGCGGCTGGAGCCGCAACCGAAGTTCTCGCGCGCCAGCAGGATCTGCGCGCCCTCATAGCGGGCCTGATTGAGCGGAAAATCCGGCACGCGCGGGCGCGTCGAGCAATCCTGCTCCGGTTCACCGCGGTCCTGATAGCGCCACTCGTCGAACAGGTAAGGCCCAAAACCGGTCTTGCCGATCATCTTCAGGTATTGCTTTGGCAGGATGGCGTCGGTGTCGATATTGGCGCGGTCAAGCGGCACCACCAGTCCGTCAATCGAATCAAAAGCCTGCATCGTTGTTCCTCCCCAAAACATCGGCGCCAAGTTCGCTGACGGCAACGAAATGCCCCGCGATTGCTGCGGCAGCCGCCATTGGCGGGCTGACCAGATGGGTGCGCCCGCCAGCGCCCTGCCGCCCTTCAAAATTGCGATTGGACGTTGACGCGCAGCGCTCGCCCGGCTGCAGGCGGTCGTCGTTCATGCCCAGGCACATCGAACACCCCGGGTCGCGCCATTCAAAACCGGCATCGACGAAGATGCGGTCGAGCCCTTCGGCCTCGGCCTGGCGTTTGACCAGTCCGGAGCCCGGCACCACAAGCGCCTGCACGATGTTGGCCGCAACGTGCTTGCCGGCCACCACACGCGCCGCGGCACGCAGATCTTCGATACGTGCATTCGTGCACGAGCCGATGAAAATCTTGTCGAGTGCGATGTCGCGCAGCGGCGTGCCCGGCTCGAGTCCCATGTAGGTAAGCGCCCGGGTGATGCCTTGCCGCTTGATGGGGTCGCTTTCCTCGGCCGGGTCGGGCACACGGCCGTCGATGGTGACCACCATCTCGGGCGAGGTGCCCCAGGTGACGTGTGGGCGAATCGTGGTCGCGTCGAGTGCGATAGTCCGATCGAACTGCGCCCCTTCATCGCTGCGCAGCGTGCGCCAGTAAGCCTGCGCGGCGTCCCATTGCGCGCCCTGCGGCGCACGCGCCCGCCCGCGAAGGTAGTTGATGGTTTTGTCATCCACGGCGACCATGCCGCAGCGTGCTCCGGCTTCGATGACCATGTTGCACAGGGTCATGCGTGCATCCATGCTCATCGCAGAGATGGCCGAGCCGGCAAATTCGATGGCATACCCGGTGGCGCCCGCGGTGCCGATACGGCCGATCAGCGCAAGCGCCACGTCCTTGGAAGTCACGCCGGGCGACAGGTCGCCCTCCACCAGCACGCGCATCGTCTTCATCTTTTTGACGATCAGGCATTGCGTGGCCAGCACGTGTTCGATTTCGGACGTCCCGATACCGAATGCCAGCGTGGCGAATGCGCCGTGCGTGGTGGTATGTGAATCGCCGCAGACGATCGTCATGCCTGGCAGCGTGGCCCCCTGCTCCGGCCCGATCACGTGCAGGATGCCCTGACGCGCGTCCTGCATCGGGTATTCGGTAATGCCGAAGCGCGCGCAGTTGCTGCGCAGCGCCTCGACCTGACGCCGCGCGATGTCATCGGTAATGCCGGCGGCGCGGTTGGCGGTCGGCACGTTATGGTCTTCGGTGGCCAGCACTGAGGCGGGCCGCCACGGGTGCAACCGGCTGATGCGCAGTCCTTCGAACGCCTGCGGGCTGGTCACTTCATTGACCAGATGCAGGTCGATGTAAAGCAGCGTGTGGCCATCGTCGGTATCACGCACGGCGTGGCGTTGCCACAGCTTTGCGAACAAGGTCTGAGGTGTCATGTGCGATCCCGCTGTCAGATGATGCCTTCGGCGCGCAGGCTGTCGAGCGCGGCAGCGTCGAGTCCGAGCGCGTGCAGCACCTCGTCGGTGTGCTCACCCAGTTCGGGGCCGACCCAGCGCGTGCTGCCCGGCGTGGCGGACAGCTTGGGCACGATGCCCGGCAAGTCGATAGGCTGGCCATCGGGCAAGGTGTGGCGCTCGATCATGCCACGCGCCGCATATTGCGGATCGCGTGCGATGTCGGCGGCGGTATAGATGCGCCCGCTCGGCACATCGGCTTGCTCCAGCACCTGCAGCACAGCGTCGATCGGATGACGCGCGGTCCATTCGCCGATCACCCCGTCGAGCAGATCGTTGTGCTGCACGCGCTTGGCGTTATCGGCAAAGCGCGCGTCCTCCGCAAACTCCGGCAGGCCGATGGCCTGCATCAGGCGCTTGAAGATGCCGTCGCCGTTGCCCGCGATGATCACGTAGTTGCCGTCGGCACACAGGTAGGTGTTGGAGGGCGAAATGCCCGGCAGGCTTGAACCGGTGCGCTCGCGCACGTGCTCGAACATCGCATACTCGGGGATCAGGCTTTCCATGATCCCGAACACCGCTTCGTACAGCGCCACGTCGATGAACTGCCCGGTGCCGCGATTGGCCTTGACGTGATGCATGGCCAGCAGCGCGCCAATCACGCCGTAGAGGGACGCCAGCGAATCGCCCAGGCTCACGCCCACGCGTACCGGAGGCCGATCGGCGTAGCCAGACAGGTAGCGCAGGCCACCCATCGACTCGGCAATCGCGGCAAATCCGGGCCGCTCGCGGTACGGGCCGCTCTGCCCGTAACCCGAAATGCGCACCATCACCAGCTTCGGGTTGATGGCCGAGAGTTGCTCCCAGCCCAGTCCCCAGCTTTCCATCAGACCCGGGCGGAAGTTCTCGATCACGACGTCGGCATCTTTCACCAGATCGCGGACGATCTGCTGCGCGCGTTCCGACTTGAGGTTGAGCGTGACCGATTTCTTGTTCCGGCTCTGCGAATACCACCACAGGGATGTGCCATCGTGCAGCTTGCGCCATTTGCGCAGCGGGTCGCCGTTGACCGGGGTCTCGATCTTGATGACCTCGGCGCCGAACTGGGCCAGCAGCGTGCCGGCATAAGGGCCGGCGATCAGCGACCCCAACTCGATCACCTTGATGCCTTGCAGCGGCAAGGGTTGATCTGGCTGTGCCATGTTGTCTCCTCTTTACTCCATATCGTGCAGCGCACAACATTGCCGCGCTCGATGAATGCATCATGGACACTTCTCGCCAGACCAAAAAACGCTAAATAATCAAGCGAGCCATCTCCAAAGGAGAAGGCTTCAACACGAAGGGGGAATGGACGACCATGCGTTTCGATCTGGAATCGCTGCAGGTATTGGTCTCGGTAATCGAGGAAGGCAGCCTGGCGGCGGCTTCCGAGCGGCAGCACATCGTGCCTTCGGCCATCAGCCGACGCATTGCGGAGCTGGAAAACGACGCCGGCACCGCCCTGCTCTATCGGCACAGCCGTGGCGTGGAGCCCACCCCGGCGGGCTCGGCGTTGTACTACCGGGCCAAGCGCCTGATCGATCAGATGCAGGAAATCTCGTCGGAAATGAGCGAGTACGCCCAGGGCGTGCGGGGGCACGTGCGCATGCACGTCAACTTTTCGACCATGGTCCAGTACCTGCCGGGCGACCTGTCCTCGTTCCTGTCGATCAACCCCGACGTGAAGATCGACCTGATGGAGAAAAGCAGCAGCCAGGTCCTGCGCTCGGTCGAAGCGGGCACCGCTGACATCGGCATCTGCAGCCAGCCGGAAGCGGCACCGGGGCTGGAAGTACGACCGTATCACGTTGATAGGCTCGTGCTGATCGTGCCGCACGACCACCCGATCGGCGCGGCGCGCCACCTGCGCTTTGCCGATACCCTGGACTATGACTACGTGAGCATGCCGCTGGGCGCGTCAATCTCCACGCTCTGCGCGCAGAGCGCCGAGCAGGCCGGCAAGCAGCACAAGATCCGCATCCAGGTGACCAGCTTCGAGGGGCTGCGCAACATGGTGGCGGCGGGCCTTGGCATCGGCCTGCTGCCCAAGGCCAGTGTCAAGCCCTATCTGCGCAACAGCACCCTGCGCATGGTCGAGCTGGATGAGACGTGGGCACAGCGCCCACTGTCCGTCATCACGCGGGGCTACGCGGCGCTGCCGGTGCCGGCCCGGCTGCTGATCGACCATCTGGTATCCCAGGCCAGCGAAGAAAACTAGCGCGAGCCATCTGGTTCGGAGAAGGCTCACGTCCTGATTCTTCAATTGCGCGCTGGCTGCCTGCGCAACACACTGCAGTTCCAACATGTCCAGCACGGGGAACGCAGTGGTACTCAACGGTCAAGGGAAAAGGGTGTTCATCCAGGAAGTCGCCACGCGCGACGGCTTTCAGATTGAACCGCGCATGGTTCCGACCCAAGACAAGATCGCGCTTGTCGACCGGCTGAGCCAATGCGGGCTGAGCAAGATCGAAGTCACCTCGTTCACCTCGCCCAAGGCCATCCCGACGCTGGCCGACGCGGAAGACGTGATGCGCGGTATCGCGCGCGTGCCCGGCGTCACTTACGCCGCGCTCGTGCCGAATACGCGAGGCGCCGAACGTGCGGTGGACTGCGATGTCGACGAGTTGAACCTCGTGATGTCGGTAAGCGAAACGCACAACCTCGCCAACCTGCGCATGACGCCGGGGCAGTCGTTCCAGCAGGCTGCGCAGGTCGCGGCGGCAGTCCGTTCGAGCCGCACGTCGCTCAACCTTTCGCTCTCATGCGCGTTCGGCTGTCCGATGGAAGGCCAGATCCCCACTGACACCGTGCTGACCTGGGCGGCACGGGCCGTCGAAGCGGGCATCGGCGGCATCACGCTGTGCGACACCACCGGCATGGCCTGGCCCAGCCAGGTGTTCGCGCTGTGCAGTGCATTCCGGCTGGCGTTCCCCCAGACCACGCTGACCGTGCACTTGCACAACACGCGCGGCATGGCACTTGCCAACGTGCTGGCCGCGCTGCAGGCGGGAGTCGATCGCTTCGATGGCGCGCTCGGCGGCCTGGGAGGCTGCCCCTACGCGCCCGGTGCCTCGGGCAACGTCTGCACCGAGGACATGGTGCATATGCTTGAACTCCTGAACTACGACACTGGCACCAACCTTGGCGCCCTGCTGGAGGCTTCGCGGCTGCTGCCGGGCCTCATCGGTCATGACACCAACGGTCAGGTCGCCAAGGCCGGACGCACCCACGATCTGCACCCCACGCCGGACTATGTTGAGACGGCCCGGCAGCACGCCCTGTCGAAAGCACCGGCTTGAGTTTCTTGACGGGCCGGTCGTCATGGGTTCCGTGCCGTTCGGTATGATCCCGCCTGTGATCATTTGAATACAGGAGGACACCATGGGCGAAGCCAAACGACGCGGCTCTCAGGCCGACCGCATTTCTCAGGCGCACGCCCGGCTGGACGCGCTGCGTCCTGAAAAGCTGGTCTGCGGTGCCTGTCAGACCGCCTTTACCGAATTTGAAGGCATGGAGCCGCGCGACATGCCCGGCATCCACGCCATTTTCGGCGGCGAATGTCCGAACTGCGGCGAGAGCGTGATCTCGTTCAACGGCGAGCCCGAAGCCGTGGCCGCCGCCATGCTAGCGTACAAGGACGCCATGGAAGACGCCAAGCTCGGCGCGCAGACGCAAGAGGGCAAGCACGTGCCCTACGTCGACGAAGAAGACAAGCCCACCCAACACTGAAGCTGCCATGCAGAACACGCCAACGCGCCGCTACCGTCACTACAAGGGCGGCGAATACGAATGGCTGTGCGAGGCCACATACGAGCCGGATCCCGCCATCAGGATGACGGTCTATCGCGCCGCCAACGGCACGATTTGGACACGGCCATCGACGATGTTCCACGAGATGGTTGAAGTCGACGGCCGGCAAGTGCCGCGCTTCGCGCTGATGGACTGAATGCTGGCGGAAACCGTCTCCTTGCGAGCGGGCCTTCGAGCCCGTTTTACGTATTGGCGCAACCGCAGCGGTGCTTGGGCGGCGCGCAACGGCCATCAACCCGGCGCGGCCCGTTTCTGGCGCTTGAACCAGGCATGCTCGCCCGGCGCCCGGTCGCGAAATTCGAAGGTGATGCGTACGCGCCGCGAGACCTGCACGTAGACGCCGCACGTCAGCGTCAGTGCCACCGCAACGGCAACGCCGTCGATGAGAGTTGAACGCGCCCCTGGAACGCCGCCGGCCATGAGCATCAGTCCGATCAGCGGCGGCAGCAGCGCCATGTGCACAAGCATGGCCGGCCGGAACGCGCTGTCGTGCGTGGTGGCCAGCACCAGGACCGTCACGCAGGAAATCAGATAAAGCAGCGTAGTCAGGTTGATCGCCCCGCTGCCAGGCGCGTTGGCATTAAATAGATCGGCGCCTGCCAGTTGCAGCGCATCCATCGACAGCCCCTGCCAGAACACCCACGTTGGCCCCGCGATGGCGATGGCCAGCACCCACGGCAGCCATCCGGCAATGCCGTACAGCGGATGTTGGCCCGCTGCGATCGGGTCGATGTCGACCCAGCGATGCGTCAGCATGATGCACCCCCAACAATGCGCGTCCGTTCTGATGACGGTTGCTTTCGGCAAGCGCCGGCGGCGTCTGCCTCCCCTGCCCTCTAGCTTAGGTCGCCGCGCAATGCGCGCAATGCAGGAGGAACCCTGAGCGCACAATCGGATTGCGCTACCTCAACTGTCGGCCCACTATCGGCGGAACAGTCGCGGGCGGTCGGGATCGTAGAGCGGGTCGGGCGTAATCTGCGTGAGTTGCAGGACGCCGGCGGAGTCGAAGTAGAAATGCATCAGCGACGGCCAGACGTCGTCCGCCTTGAAGCGGTACGACCAGACCAGCCGGTCCATGCGTGGGAAATACGCGGTTTCGACCGGCTGGCCGAAATGTCGCAGCACGTCATCGCGGGTCCAGACGCCGATCTTGGCCTGGGCAAACTCGAGGCTGCTCAGGACTTGCTTGAAGGCGACGAGCTTGCCGCCGGCATCAAAGTCGGCCGCGTAGGTGAACTGCCCGTACGGTTTGGTCGGATAGAGCCAGCGGGTGCCGCCATCGAGCGGATAGGTTTCGCGCGGCGGCCCGAATTGCGCCTGCACGGCGGGCTCGTCCGCACCCACCAGCCGCTGCCCCTTGGTGACGGGGGACTCCAATACTGCACATCCTGCCGTCGCCGCCACGACAATCGCTACCGCCAGCCAACGCATCGCCCGCATCACAATGGTCCCTGTTGCACTGAGTGAAGCGCGTAGTTTACCGCCGCGTTTCAGCAGTGCGCGCGAGTAGCGGCGCGATGTCGACGTGGGCCGCGGCCAGCCGCGCATCGGCGTGCGGCAATCGCGGAATCGTGCCCAGATGCGGTGCGTTGATCCAGCGGCGCAGCGTGGCGACATTGTCGTCAAGCCCCGCCATGGACGGGTCGACCACGTTGCCGACCCAGCCGGCCAGATGCAGCCCGCGCGCGGCAATCGCCTCGGCAGTAAGGGCGGCGTGATTCAGGCAGCCTAGGCGCAACCCGACAACCAGCACCACCGGCAAGCCCAACGCCACGGCCATCTCAGCCGTATCAAAGTCGTCCGACAGCGGCACGCGGAAACCTCCAACACCCTCCACCACAACGGCATCCGCCAACGATCTGGCGTGTGCAAACGCATCGAGAATCGGCGGCAGCGTGATCGTCACGCCTTCGCGCGCGGCAGCCAAATGCGGAGACATCGGCGCGTCGAGCAACCATGGGCAAACGGTGTCGAGCGGCAGATTGACTGACGCGGCGGCGCGCAGTTGCTCGACGTCTTCGTTGGTGCGCGTGGGCGCGCCCGCCAGCGTGCCTGCCGCAATCGGCTTGAGGCCCGCGGCACGGTAGCCAGCGTCGGCGAGCCGGGTCAGCAATACCGCGCTGACGAGCGTCTTGCCGATCTCCGTATCGGTGCCGGTGACAAAGCAATCGAAGCGTGCGGGCATATCAGGCTGCCTTGGCCGGCTGCAGCGATTGGCCGGCCGCTTCTAGCGCCTGCGCAAGCCGTTCGATGTCTGCATCGGTATGTGCCGCTGACAGCGTGATGCGCAAGCGTGCCGTTCCTGCAGGCACCGTCGGCGGGCGAATCGCGGCGATGCGGATGCCTTCGTGTTCGAGGGCGGCGGCCAGCGCCAAAGCGGGCGCGTTCTCGCCGATCACGATCGGCTGGATGGCCGTTGGCGATGGCATCCACTGCCAGCCGAAACGTGCAGCCAATCGCTGCGCGTGCGAAGTCCACACGGCGATGTGGCGGTCGAGGCGGGCGCGGCGTTCATCCCCCTCCTCGCTTGCGATCAAGTCCAATGCCGCTTCCACCGCACACGCAATGCCCGGCGGCGTGGCCGTTGTGAAGATGTACGTGCGTGCGCGCTGCACCAGCCAGTCAATCACCAGCCGATGTCCGACGATGGCCGCGCCCGAGCCGCCGGCAGCCTTGCCGAACGTGCCGACATAGATGATGCGCTGTGAGTGCAGCCCGAAATGAGACAGCACACCCGCACCGTTCTCGCCCAGCACGCCCAGACCATGGGCGTCGTCCACGATCAGCCAGGCGTCGTAGCGTTCGGCCAGCGCAAGCAGTTCGGGCAGCGGTGCGATGTCGCCATCCATGCTGAACACGCCATCCGTGACGATCAGCTTGTTGCGACTGGTGCTCGCGGCCAGAAGCGCTTCCAGCGCAGCGAGGTCGACGTGCGGATAGACCTTGATCGGCGCCCGCGACAACCGCGCACCGTCGATGAGCGAAGCGTGGTTCAGCGCATCGGAAAAGATCGTGCATTCCTCCGCCGGCCGGATGCCGCCAGCCTGCGCCATGGCACTCACCACGGCCAGATTGGCCATGTAGCCCGTGCAGAAGAACAGCGCATCCGCCTCGGGAATGTGTTCGCCTTGCAGCGCAGCCATGCGTGCTTCCAGCCGCGCGTGCGCGATCGAATGGCCGCTGACCAGGTGCGATGCGCCGCTGCCGAAGCCATATTGCTGTGTGCCCTGCGTCATCGCCTCGGCCAAGGCCGGATGCGCTGCCAGGCCGAGATAATCGTTGCCGCAAAAGCCGAGAATGTCGCGCGGCGCTTCACCGGGCACGCTGATGCGCTGGCTGCGGTCGGTCGGGCTGTACGCGGTGCGGCGCACGCGGCGCAGGTGCGCGGCGTCGATAGCAGCTAGGCCCGCCTGCAGGTCGTCAAGCAATCGCATAGGTGTGTCCCTCTGTTTCGCCCGTGGCTTGGGCCAGCGTGTCTTCAAGCGTCTGCAGCGTGCGTTCGACCAGCGTGTCGGTCTCTTCATCGCTCAGCACATATGGCGGCAGCAGATAGACGGTGTTGCCGATCGGGCGCAGCAGCAGCCCGTGCGTGCGCGCCGTGAGCGCAAAGCGCTCGGCAAAGCGTGCACCGGCCACGTCCGGGTGCACGTCGAACGCGGTGATCATCCCGGTCTGGCGCAGATGGGCAAAACGCGCATCGTGCGACAGTGACGCCAGGCCCTGAGCGATGCGTGCCGCGGTTACGCGATTGCGCGCAAAGACGTCTTCTTCAGCAAACAGATCGAGCGTGGCCAGTGCCGCGCGGCACGCCAGCGGGTTGCCGGTATACGAATGCGAATGCAGGAAGCTGCGTACCGGCGCATCGTCGTTGAACGCGTTGTAGATGACATCGCGCGAGAGCACGATCGACAGCGGCAGATACCCCCCGCTGATGCCCTTGGACAGGCAAAGCAGGTCCGGCCACACGCCAGCCTGCTCGCATGCGAAGAATGTACCGGTGCGGCCGCAGCCAACGGCAATTTCATCTGCAATCCAATGCACGCCAAACTCGTCGCACAGCGCACGCACGCCGCGTAGATAGCTCACGTCGTGCATGGCCATGCCGGCCGCGCACTGCACCAGCGGCTCGATGATGACGGCGGCGATGGTGCCCGCGTTGGCGACGAGGCAATCGCGCAGTGCGGCCAAGGCGCGGTCGGCCACATCAGCGGCGGTTTCGCCGGGGCCGACCAGACGTGCGTCGGGCGATGGCACGCGGTGCGACTGCAGGATCAGCGGGTCATACGCATCGCGGAAGACCGCAACATCGGTCACGCCCAGCGCGCCGAGCGTTTCACCGTGGTAGCCGTGTTCCAGGCAGATAAAGCGATTGCGGGCGCCCCGCCCTGCATTCCGATGCGCGTGGAAGCTCATCTTGAGCGCAATTTCCACGGCAGAGGCGCCGTCTGAGCCGAAGAAGCTGTGGCCCAGCACGCCGCCCGTCAGATCGATCAGGCGCTCGGCCAACTCCACAGCCGGGCGATGTGTGGCGCCCGCCAGCATGACGTGCTCCAGCGAATCGAGCTGCGTCTTGAGGGCGGCGTTGATATGCGGATTGGCGTGGCCGAACAGGTTGACCCACCACGAGCTGGTGCCGTCCAGGTAGCGCTTGCCGTCAAAGTCGATCAGCCACGGGCCCTGGCCGCGCGCGATCGGCAGCGGCGGCATGGCATCGAGCCGTGCGTTCTGCGTGCACGGATGCCAGACGGCCGCGCGGCTGCGCGCCTGCCACGCCGTGTTGGCCGAGCAGGCACCTTGCGCGCCGGCAGCCGGCACAGGAATGGGGGGATACGCCATACGAACCTCCAGTCAACAACACCGGCCCGCATCATGCTGCAAAGCGGAACCGGCACATGGCGGCGTATGGTAGGTGCCTTGCGGATCAAACGACAAGCGGACAGATCGACGCATTTTGTCGGCGAAATCATTGCCAATGCACGATGATGATCGCTTTATCCGCAGATGTGCCGTGTCCTGCTTCGATCTCGCAGGGAAAAAATTTTTGCGAGGCGCGATTTTTGTGGCTTATGAGGCGCCTTTTCCCTCCCGGCCTTGCTGTGGCGCCATATCAGTCGCGCGTGATATTCAGAATGTACTGAAAGTACGGCTTGCTTCATTGCTCCGTCCCAGGGATAACCCTATACTCGGGAAAACCCTAGACAACGCACTGAGAGAAAACATCATGATCCAGCAAGCCTATTACACCCCGAAGTTCGCCGGCCAAGCCCAAGCCACTCGTCGCCCGTCGCTGCTGCGCGCAGTGTTCAACTATTTCCGCAAAGGTTGGGATAACAACCTGGTGTACGCTGAAGTGGTTGGCAAGTCGGGCTCGTACCTGGGCTAAGACAGGTACGCCATCACGGCACACATGACAAAACGGCGCATTGGCGCCGTTTTTGTTTTGGAGCGCGCTATCGCTGCGCCGGCCTCAAGACAAGCGCCGCCGCCGAGCCGATCACAATTCCCCAGAATGCCGAGCCCAACCCGAACAGCGTCAACCCGGACGCCGTCGCCAGGAAGGTGATGATCGACGCCTCCCGGTGCTCGCCATCTTCGATCGCCCCCATCACGTTCGAGGCGATAGCGCCAATCAGCGCCAGCCCGGCCAGGATGGCCACGAACGGCTTGGGCAGCGCCGCAAACAGCATCACGATGGCACCCGCAAACGTGCCGCCAATCAGGTAGAACACTCCGTTGGCGATACCGGCCACGTAGCGCCTGGACGGGTCGTCATGTGCATCCTTGCCAGTGCACAACGCGGCAGTGATCGCGGCGATCACGATGGTGATGCCGCCGAAAAACGCCACGCTGATCGATGCCACGCTGGTGGCCGTCATGATCGGCTTGGCCGGGATGTCGTACCCGGAGCCGCGCAGCACCGCCATGCCGGGCAAAAACTGCCCCGTGAGGCTGACGACGACGAGCGGGATGGCCAGGCTCAGCGTCGAACTCAGGGCCCAGTGTGGGGCGATGAAGACCGGATGGGTGAATTCCAGCGTGACACCGTCGAAATGCGTCAGCCTCAGGGTCATTGCCAGCGCAATCCCGGCCAGCAATACCACGACGATGCAGTAGCGCGGCCACCAGCGCCGGCCCACCACGTAGATGGCGATCATGGAAAACGCCAGCACCGGCATGGCAGAAGCCGCGGCAAACGCGTGGGTACCGAACTGGAACAGGATGCCCGCCATCATGCCCGCGGCGATGCCCTTGGGAATCAGCCGCATGAGCCGGTCGAACGTGCCCGACACGCCGATCAACAGAATGACGACGGCCGCCGTGATGTACGCCCCCACCGCTTCATTGAGCGACAGCCCCGGGAACAGCGATACCAGCAACGCCGTCCCCGGCGCCGACCACGCCGTTACCACCGGGGCTTTCCACCGCCAGCTCGCGTAGATGCCGGACACCGCCGCGCCAATGGAGATCGCCCAGACCCACGACGCCACCATCGCATCCGGCACATGCGCGGCCTGCGCCGCCTGGAAGAAGATGACCAGCGGCCCCGCATACGAAATCAGCACGGCCAGGAACCCCGCCGCGACGGCCGAGAGGGACCAATCGGACAGCGCCCCGCGCGAGGCCGTTTGCGTGCTCGATGGATGCATCGCTGGTGGCAGATCAGCGCGCGATGACCGAGGCCGACCGCTGGTGGTTGATGAACGCCACGGCAATCGTCGCAATCACCGCCGGCACAGCCATGGCGAAGAAATTGTGGTGCAGCGGTAGCGCCATCCCCACCAGCATGCCGATGACGATGGGAGCGAGGATGGCCCCGCTGCGCCCGACGCCCGATGCCCAGCCGATGCCCGTGGAGCGGATGCTCATCGGATAGAACTGCCCGGCATAGGCGTACGTCACGATCTGCGTGCCGATGGTGCAGCCGCCGGCCACGGCCACCAGCACGTACAGCGCCTCGGTTGAAGTCTTGATGCCGAGCAATGCGATCGACACCGCCGCCAGCGCATACATGGCCATCAGCACGTATTTGATGTTGAAGCGATCAGCCAGCCAGCCGCCGCCGATGGCGCCGAGCATGGCCCCGAAGTTCAGCACCAGCACAAAGGTGAGCGCCGAACCCAGGCTGTAGCCCGCCGACGCCATCAGCTTGGTAAGCCACGAGCTGAGCGCGTAAACCATGAACAGGCACATGAAGAAGGCAATCCAGAACATCGCCGTGCTGAAGCCGCGTCCGTCCTGGAACAGCCTGCCCAGCGGCGCTTCGTTGCCGCGATCGGCTTCGGGCAGGATGAAGGTGTCGCCTGGCTGAGGCGCATCGTTTGGGTTGAGCCGGCGCACGATGTCACGCACCGCATCGAGCTTGCCGGTGCGCAGCAGGAACGGCATCGATTCCGGCATCCAGCGCAGGATCGCCGGCACCAGCAGCACGGGCAACACAGCCGCGATGAACACCGATTGCCAGCCGTAGTGTTCCAGCAGACCCTTGCCCAGCAGCGCCGCCAGCATGCCGCCCACTGAATAGCCGCTGAACATGAGCGTGACGAGGGTGCTGCGCGCCCGGCGCGGCGAGTACTCCGTCATCTGCGCCACGACGTTCGGCATCACACCGCCGATACCGAGGCCCGCCAGGAAACGCGTCACGCTGAAGGTGACCGGGTCCGTGGAGAAACCCGCTGCCGCCGTAAAGACGCTGAACAGCACGATGCACACGGCAATCGCCCAGCGGCGGCCGATACGATCCGCAATCGTGCCCAGAAAGATCGCGCCGAACATCATGCCGAACAGTGCCGCGCTGACCATGAAGCCGGCGCTGGTGGGCGTGACGCCCATGTCCTTCATGATGGACGGCAGTGCAATGCCCGCGATGGCAAGGTCGTAGCCGTCAAAGATGATGATGAGCGCGCACCAGAACAGTGTGATGGCATGGAAGCGGCCGAACCGGGCGTGGTCGGCCACTGCGTGCAGGTCAATCTGACGCATGGGTGGTCTCCTTTGGGGTTTTTTTTGAAGGCGTGAGCGCCTTTCTTATGCTGGGTTGGCTTCTTCGACTGATGGCGCGCTCTGTTGGCGCTTCAAACCTTCAACCCAGGTCTCCGCCGCCGACGGGCAGTACCGTCCCGGTGATGTACGAGGCCTCATCTGACGCGAGGAACAGGATCGCCCGCACCTGCTCGTCGATCGTGCCGTAGCGGTGCATCAGGCTGCTGGCGAGGGTCTGGTCGACGATGCCCTGGTACCAGACGGTTTCCTGCTCCGACATGGGCGCCGCGTTGCGCGGGATCTTGCGCGGCGGTGCCTCCGTGCCGCCCGTGGCGACGGCGTTGACGCGAATGTTGTCGTCCGCATGTTCCAACGCCAGACTCGCGGTGAGCGCATTGACGCCGCCCTTGGCCGCCGAGTACGGAATCCGGTAGATGCCGCGTGTAGCGATGGACGACACGTTCACGATCACGCCCTGCTTGCGCTCGACCATGTGCGGCAGCACCGCGCGGCAGCACCACAGCGTCGGAAACAGTGAACGGCGGATCTCCGCCTCGATCTGCGCCTCTTCATAGTGCTGATACGGCTTGGCCCAGATGGTGCCGCCGACGTTGTTGATGAGCACGTCGATGCGGCCGAACGCGCCAAGCGCAGTCTGCACGGCATGCTGGGCACCGGCGTAGGTTTCGAGATCAGCCGTGGTGGCGCGGGCGTGGCCGCCCGCTGCCGCAATCTCGGCCTGCACTTCGTGGACGAGTTCGGCGCGGTCGACCAGCAGCACGTGCGCCCCCTCTTCTGCCGCAGCCACCGCCACGCCACGGCCGATGCCCTGCGCTGCGCCCGTCACCACGACGGCCTTGCCTGAAAATCGTTGCGTGCTCATGCCGCCTTCGCCTCCGGTACTGCATTGGGCGTGAACTTCTCGTAGTGGAAGCTCTTGGGTTTCACGCCTTGGTCGTCAAAGTACTTGCGCACGGCGTCTACCATCGGCGGCGGACCGCACAGGTAGACATCCACGTCGCCATCGTTCAGTGCGTTGGCCGGAATGTGCTGCGTCACCCAACCCTTGCGCGGATGATTCGACGCGGCGTCGGCGACGACGGTGGCGTAGCTGAAGTTCGGCAACCGCGCCACATAGGCATCGATCGCGTCGACCTGTACCAGGTCGAGATCACGGGTCACGCCGTAGATCAGATGCACGTGCTGCTGCGAGTTGCTGCGCGCCAGCACTTCGAGCATCGACAGGAACGGCGCAAGGCCGGTGCCGCCGGCCAGGAACAACAGCGGCCGCTGCACATCACGCAGGTAGAAGCTGCCCAGCGGCCCCTGCAGATCGAGCTTGTCGCCCGGCTTTGCGGCTTCGAGCCAGGTGCTCATCACGCCGCCGGGAATCTTCTTGATCAGAAAGCTGATCTTCGTTTCACCGGGCGCTGAGGAGAACGAATACGAGCGGTGCTGGCCGCTTCCCGGCACACCGATGTTGACGTACTGGCCGGGCAGGAACACCGGCGCCGTGGCATCCACGTCCAGCTCGAGCACCACGGCGGCATCGTTGTGCAACTCGACGTTCGACACCGTTGCGCCGAACGTGCTCTGCCCCGTTTTGCAGGCGGTCGACGAGGTCGGCACCGCGATCACGCAATCGCTTTGCGGCACCATCTGGCACGTCAGCACAAGGCCGGTGTTCTTCTCGTCTTCGGTCAGGGCGTCTTCAATGTAATCGTCGCCAAGGTCGTAGGTTCCGCTCTCGGCGCGGCACTTGCAGGTCCCGCAGACGCCATCGGAGCAATCCATGGGCAGGTTGATCTTGGCGCGGAAGGCGGCATCGAGCACCTTCTCCCCCGCTTTGCAATCGATGAAGCGGGTCACGCCGTCTTCGAAGTTCAATGCGACTGTGAAACTGGACATGGAATACCTCACTGCCTTGGATACGGGTGTGCTCGTCAGACGTGATAGACGTCGAGCACCTGCCGGATGTAGTCGTTCTTCAGGACGATCTTCTTGGATGCGATCAGGAAACCTTCGCCGGCGCGGCGCAGGGTGACGAACATCGTGCCGAAGAAGTGATCGGTGGTTTTGTATCGGTGGCTGAGTGTGTGAAAGTTGTAGCGCACGTCGACTTCATCGCCGCGTTCGGCCAGGACTTCCACGTTGGTGACGGTGTGGCTGGTTCGCGGTTCCGGCGTGGACGCGCCGCTGCGCTCGGTCTTGATACGGAAGACGCGATCCTCCAGCCCGCAGCGATTGGCGTAGTACATCAGCGAGATCTGGCTTTGCGGGTCGTCGGTCAGCTGGTCATCGTCATCCCATGCCGGCATCCAGTAGGTGACGTCCTCCGCGTAGCACTCCAGCCAAGCGTCCCACTGGCGGTCGTCGAGCAGCCGCGCTTCACGGTACAGAGCCGCGCAGATGTTGTGGTAATTGGAGCTCATGCCGCCACTCCTTCGCTTTCTTTCTTCAGAGCCTCGCGCATGACTTGTACCCAATATTCGTGCTGGCAGACGAACAGCCCCTCGTCTTCACTGCGTTCACCCGAGATAAGCGGCTTCAGGCCCATCTTGGTGGCGTTCTCGTCGGGGCCGTGCACCCACAGCGGTGCGCCGCGCGACAGGTCGTTCCACAGCGCAGTGGTGCCGGCATAGCCGTTCTGGCAGGCGCGGAACTCTTCGAGGTCGTCGGCGGTGCCCATGCCGGTGACGTTGAAGAAATCCTCGTACTGGCGGATGCGCGTTGCGCGGTCGGTCGCGCTCTCGCCCTTCGGCGCGAAACAGAAGATCGAGACCTCGGTCTTGTCGACACTGATCGGGCGTACCACGCGAATCTGCGTGCTGAACTGATCCATCAGGAACACGTTCGGATACAGGCACAGGTTGCGGGTCTGGTTGACGATGAAGTCCGCTTTGATGTCGCCTACGCGCGCCTTGATTTCGTCACGGTGCGCATAGACGGGCCGCACTTCCGGGTTCATCGTCCTGGTCCACAGCAGGATGTGGCCATGCTCGAACCCGTAGACGCCCGCCACCGACTTGCTCCAGCTGTTCGCATCCACGGCCTGGGTGCCACCTTCCTTGCGCCGGCCCATCGTTGCGGCGTAGTTCCAGTGCACGGTGCTGACGTGGTAGCCGTCGCAGCCGTTCTCCATCTGCATCTTCCAGTTGCCGTCATAGACGTACGTGGAGTTGCCGCGCAGCAATTCCAGGCCTTCGGGCGCTTGGTCGACGATCTGGTCGATGATCACGCGCGCTTCGCCCAGGTAGGTTTCGAGCGGTTGCACATCGGCGTTGAGGCTGCCGAACAGGAAGCCGCGATAGTTCTCGAACCGCGCGACCTTTTTCAGATCGTGCGACCCGTGCGTGTTGAACTGCACCGGATACTCGGTGGTCTTCTCGTCCTTCACCTTGAGCAGCTTGCCGGTGTTGGAGAACGTCCAGCCGTGGAACGGGCACGTGAAGCTGCCCTTGTTGCCGTGCTTCCGACGGCAGAGCATCGCGCCCTTGTGTGCGCAGGCGTTGATGACCGCGTTCAGCTCACCCGTCTTGTCGCGGGTGATGACGATCGGCTGGCGACCGATCCACGTGGTGTAGTAATCGTTGTTGTTCGGAATCTGGCTTTCGTGCGCGAGATACACCCAGTTGTTCTCGAAGATGTGCTTCATCTCCAGTTCGAACAGATCGGGGTTGGTGAAGATGTCTCGGCGGCAGCGGAAGATGCCCGCCTCTTCGTCATCCACCACCGCGGTTGAGAGCAGGTGATCCAGTTCGTTGGCTTTGTCGATCAAGGCGGACATTGTCTTCTCCACGTTGAGGTCTTGGGTCTCAGGCCTCGGCCGAAGCACGCAGGCGGTTCACGCGCTGGTTGTCCTTGCCCTGCACCAGCGGCGTCAGCACGACGTTGAATTCGATGTCCTTGTACGCATCGGTCTTCAGGTCGAATGCGGCGCCGCCGGTTTTCTCAACCACGTGCGGAATCAGTTCTTCACGGGTGGCGTAGGCAAAGTCGTCCCAGATCAGCGGGTCGCCTTCGATGTTGAATTGCGTCGTCAGCTTGCGGTGGCCATCGCTCGTGACGAAGAAGTGCACGTGCGCCGGCCGGTTGCCATGGCGGGCCAGTCCGTTCAGCAGTTGCTGGGTCGCACCCTCTGGCGGGCAGCCGTAGCCCACGGGCATGAGCGTGCGGAATTCGTATTTGCCGTCGGCACCGGTCCGGACCGCGCCGCGCAGGTTGAACGGGCTCTGCTCGCCGGTCGGGTCAAAGTGCGAGTAGAAGCCGTTCGAATTCGCATGCCAGCACTCGACCAAGGCGCCGGCGACCGGCTTGCCGTCCTGGCCGGTTACCGTGCCGTGAATGATCAACGGGCCTGCGGCGGGGTCCGGATCAACGTCGATGCGGGACACGCCATCGCGCACCGTTGCGCCCGCCACGTACAGCGGGCCTTCGATCGTGCGAGGCGTCCCGCCATTGAGACCAAGCGCCTCGTCGGCGGCGTCCATGCGGATGTCGAGATACTTCTCCAGGCCCACGCCGGCAGCCAGCAATGCAGCCTCTCCGTCCTGGCCAAGCTTGTTCAGATAGTTGATGCCGGCCCAGACTTCATCCGGCGTGATGTCGAGATCGTCGATGGCCTTGAACAGGTCCGCCAGCAAGCGGTGGGTGATCTGCTTCAGGCGGGCGTTACCTTCGTTGCCATCCAGGTTGGTAGCGGCCTTCAGCAGGTCCTGCACTTCTTTCGTTTGGAATACGCGCACGTTCATGATGGGTGTCTCCACGTGGTTTTCTAGGGAATGTCTCAAGCGTCGTCGCTGTGAACTGACGACGGATGACGGCACAGCGGTGTCACGGAAATCTCCATGTACGGAAACAGCGGCAGCGCCGTCAGGATGTCGTGCAGTTCAGCATTGCTCTGCACGTCGAAGACGCTGTAGTTCGCGTACTCGCCAACCAAGCGCCAGATGTGGCGCCACTTGCCGCTGCGCTGCAGATCTTGCGAGTAGGCCTTTTCGCGCGCCTTGATCTCGTTGGCGACATCGGCGGGCATGTCGGCCGGCAGGCGGACATCCATGCGGACGTGGAACAGCATCGTGGTCTCCTTGGCGGTGTCTTGGTAAGGCGGTTGTTATTGGCGGCGCAGGCGCGCCAGCTTGTCGCGATCGATCTCGATGCCCAGGCCGGGGCCGGTCGGCACCTGCAACATGAAGTCGCGGTATTGCAGCGGCTCGGTCAGCAGTTCTTGCGTGAGCAACAAGGGGCCGAACAGCTCGGTGCCGAACTGCAGCTCGCCAAAGGTGGAAAACACGTGGGCCGACGCTGCTGTGCCGACTGCCCCTTCCAGCATAGTTCCGCCGTAGAGGCTGATGCCCGCAAGCTGCGCGATGGCGGCGACCTGCATGGCCGGAACCAACCCGCCGGACTGCGCGATCTTCACGGCAAAGACGTCGGCGCTCGCGCTGCACGCCAGTTCGAAGGCATCCAGCGGACCGTGCAGTGCCTCATCGGCCATCATCGGCACGGCGAACTGGCGGGCGAGGCGCTCCAGCGCGGCGCGGTTTTCTGCGCGCACCGGTTGCTCGATCAGGTCGATGCCGCCGGCCTGCAACGCGGCGATGCCATTGGCGGCGTCGAGCTCGCTCCAGGCCTGATTGACGTCCACGCGCACGCTCACGGCATCGCCCAGCGCCCGTTTGATGGCCAGTACATGGGCCACATCGTCTGCTACCGGGCGCAAGCCGATCTTCAGCTTGAAGATGCGGTGGCGGCGCTCAGCCAGCATCGCTTCTGCCTCGGCAATGTCCTTCTTCGTGTCGCCACTGGCGAGCGTCCAGGCCACCGGCAGCGCATCGCGTAGCCGGCCGCCCAGCAGTTCTGACAGCGGCACACCAAGCCGGCGGGCCTGCGCGTCCAGCAGCGCTGTTTCCAGCGCGCACTTGGCAAAGCGGTTGCCCTGGATGGTCTTGCGCACGCGAGCCATGGCTGCCGCCACATTGCGCGCCTCCATGCCGATCAGCAGCGGCGCGATGTGCGTGTCGATGTTGACCTTGATGCTCTCGGGGCTCTCTTCGCCGTAGTTGAGGCCGCCAATAGTGGTGGCCTCGCCCCAGCCTTCGATGCCGTCTTCGCAGCACACTCGCACGAGGACGAGCGTCTGCGTGTGCATGGTGGCGACGGACAGTTTGTGCGGACGGATGGTGGGCACATCCACTAGAATTGCCTCGATCGAGCGAATCATGTTTTCCAGGTATCAGAAGAACTGCTATCAACGTGGGAACCAGATTACGCAGCGCGAATTGTCACGTCCAACACTGATTTAGTATCAGTTTCATACTCCAGAGGTATAAGAATGGAGCTACGCCACCTTCGCTACTTCGTTGCCGTCGCTGAAGAGCTGAATTTCACCCGTGCCGCTGAACGGCTGCACATCGCGCAGCCGCCGCTCTCGCGGCAGATTCAGCAGTTGGAAGAGGAAGTCGGCGTGCTGTTGTTCGAGCGCGGCAGCCGCCCGCTCAAGCTGACCGAAGCCGGCCGCTTCTTTCACGCGCACGCGCGGCAACTGCTCGCGCAGACGGCCGAACTCGCCTCGATGACACAGCGCGTCGGCCAGATCGAGCGGCGCCTGTCCATCGGCTTCGTGGCATCAACGCTGTATGGGATGCTGCCGAAGGTCATCCGGCGCTTTCGCGCGGAGTACCCGATGGTCGATCTGACCATGCACGAGATGACGACCATGGACCAGATCCAGGCGCTCAAGGACGGCCGCATCGATGTCGGGTTTGGGCGCATACGCTATGAAGATCCAAACGTGCGACGCATCCTCCTGCGCGATGAACGGCTGATCGTCGCGCTGCCGTCCGGCCATGCGCTGCTGGACGGCAGGACAACCGCATCCCTGCGCGACCTTGTCGGCGACACGCTCATCATTTACCCGCGCACACCGCGTCCGAGCTATGCCGATCAGGTGCTCGCCCTCTTCCACGATCGCGCGCTGGAACCCAGCAAGATCTACGAGGCACGGGAATTGCAAATTGCCTTGGGGTTGGTCGCCGCAGGCGAAGGGGTATCGGTGGTGCCGCGCAGTGTGGCGGGCCTGCGGCGCGAAGATGTCTGCTACATGGAACTCGACGATCCGCAATTGGTCTCGCCCATTATCTTCAGCGCGCGGCTGCTCGATGAGTCTGAAGACATCCAGGCCATGCTGGCGCTGACGTATCGGTTGTACGACGAGCAGAAAATCCCGTATTACGTGCCCTCGTAAGGCTTGCAATGGCGGCTCCCAAGTTACAAGCCGCTGGACACGACGGCCGCATGGGCTAGATTGAAGCAAGGCGCCCGTTCGCCTGCGATTGGAGCGCAAGCGAGTGAAAAGAATACGCCGCCCCATCATCATCAAATTGGTCGTCGTCGTGGCGCTGGTGCTTGCGATGGCCGCCTTGCTTGTCGCGCACGAATTCCGCACCTCCGCCTGGCAAGCCCGCTACTTCGCGCAACTGGCGAAGTCGCAAACCTTTCCCATGAAGCCCGGGCCGAACAATTCGGCCCGCTATCCAAACTCCGGCCCCTACGACCTGCGGCTCGGCTATCACGATCTCCCCACCTTTCTGGACCGCCTGCGCTCGCGCGGCTATATCGTCGCCCAGCAGGCCATGCCATCCAAGGAGATGGTCGCGCGCATGGACAGCGGCATGAATCCGCCCTATCGCGAGAAGGACCAGGCTGGCCTGGAATTGCTCGATGACGATGGCCGCCCGATCTACCGCGTGCGGCACCCCGAACGCGTGTATGACAGTTTCGCGTCGGTGCCGCCGCTGCTCGTCAACTCGCTGCTGGCGATTGAAAACCGCACGCTGCTGCAGACCGAATACCCCAAGCGCAACCCGGCCGTGGAGTGGTCGCGTCTCGCGCGCGCCGTCTGGGACCGTGCCCTTCACGCGGTCGACCCGGCGCATGAATCGCCGGGCGGTAGCACGCTCGCCACGCAAATCGAGAAGTACCGCCACTCGCCCGAAGGCCGCACCGAATCGCCCAGCGAAAAGCTGCGGCAAATGTTCTCCGCATCCGCCCGCGCTTACCTGAACGGCGAAGACACCACTGCAGCGCGCCACCAACTCGCGGTCGATTACCTGAACACCGTGCCACTGGGCGCACGCGCCGGCTTTGGCGAGATTCAGGGGATTGGCGATGCGCTGTGGGTCTGGTACGGACGCGACTTCGCCCAGGTAAATGCATTGCTCGCGGCCCAGTCGGCCGCGCCGCTCGCAGACCGTGCGCTGGCCTACAAGGAAGCGTTGAGCCTGCTGGTCTCGCAGCGGCGGCCGTCGTATTACCTTGAGAACCTGGATGAGCTGGAGACGTTGACCAACGCCTACCTGCGCGTGCTGGCCGCGTCCGGCGTGATTCCGCCCGCGCTGCGCGATGCGGCGATTGCGCAGTCGCTCAAGCAGCAGGCGCTGAACACGCGCGTGCCGCCCCCGCCGCTGGAGCATAAAGGCACGAACGCCGTACGCGTGAACCTGGCGGGCATGCTTGGCATCTCGCGCATGTATGCGCTCGACCGGCTCGACCTGACCGCAAGCAGCACGCTGGACGCGCCGTTGCAGCGCGATGTCTCATCTGAGCTGCGCAAGCTGCGCGACCCGGCCCGCGCCAAGGCCGCCGGCCTCGTCGGCGACAAGATGCTGGAGCGCGGCGACCCGGGCGGCGTGACCTACAGCTTCACGCTCTACGAACGCGCGCAGGGCGGCAACCGCGTGCTGGTGCAAGCCGATACGTTCGACAAGCCGTTCGATATCAACGAGGGCGTCAAGCTGGATCTGGGCTCAACGGCCAAGCTGCGCACGCTGGTGACGTACCTTCAGATCGTGGCCGAGTTGCAAAAGCGCTACGCCGATCAACCTGTGGCGGCGCTGCGCAAGGTCAACATTCCCGTGCAGAACCCGATCGAGCGCTGGGCTGTCGACTACCTCGCCCATACGCAAGACCGGTCGCTCGCGGCGATGCTCGATGCATCGATGGAGCGCAAATACTCCGGCAACGCCGGCGAGTGGTTTGCCACCGGCGGCGGCATGCAGAGTTTCGAAAACTTCGAGAAATGGGAGGGCACCCAGAACTTCACGGTGCGCGAGGGGCTCAAGCACTCCGTCAACCTCGTCTTCGTCCGGATCATGCGCGACATCTCGCGCTACTTTCAGCACCAGTTGCCCAATGCGGGCGCCGAGGCGTTGACCAACCCCGATTCCCCACAGCGACAGGTCTACCTGCAACGCTTTGCCGACCGCGAAGGCAAGCTCTTCATGGGCCGCTTCTATACCAAGTACAAAGGCAAGACCGACCGGGAGCGTGAAGCCATCCTGGTGCAAAGCACGCGCGCCACGCCGGTGCGGCTGGCTACCATCTACCGCAGCATCGACCCGGAGGCCGGACCAGGAAAACTCGCTGCATTCATCCGCAGCTACCTGCCAGGCGCGAAGCTCGATGAGGCCGAACTCACCAACCTGTATGAGAAGTATTCCGTCCAACGCTTCGACCTGGCCGACCGCGGCTACATTGCCCGGCTGCATCCGCTGGAGCTGTGGCTGGTGGCGTATCTGCGGACCCATCCTCAAGCCACGCTCACGCAGGTGAACGAGGCAAGCGCAGATGAGCGCCTGTCCGTCTATAAATGGCTGCTGCAATCGCACCGCAAGGCCGCGCAAGACAAGCGCATCAAGCAGATGCTGGAGATCGAGGCGTTCCAGCAGATTCACGCGATGTGGAAGCGGCTGGGGTATCCGTTTGAATCGCTGGTGCCGTCATACGGAACCGCCATCGGCGCATCGGCAGATCGCCCGGCTTCGCTGGCAGAGCTGATGGGCATTCTCGAAAACGACGGCATCCGCCTGCCCAGCGTACGCATCGACCGGCTGCGCTTCGCCGCCGACACGCCTTACGAAGTCATGCTCTGCCGCGACCCCAACGCCGGAGAACGCGTGCTGCCGCCCGAGATTCCACCCTTGGTCAAATCCGCGCTGGCCGGCGTCGTCGAAGGCGGCACCGCCAAGCGTATCTCCGGCACGTTCATCGACAAGAACGGCAAACCCATCGCCATCGGCGGCAAGACCGGTACCGGCGACAACCGCTTCAAAACCTTCAGCCGCGGCGGCGGCCTTATCTCCGAGCGGGTCGTCAGCCGCTCCGGCGCGTTCGTCTTCTATCTGGGAGACCGCTACTTCGGCACCGTCGTCGCCTACGTAGCCGGCGCAGACGCGGCCAAGTACAAATTCACCAGCGCCCTGACGGTGCAAGTGCTCAAGGTCCTGGCGCCCACGCTGATGAACCACCTGGACCTGCAAGACGAGGCGCCAGCCTTCAACTGCAAAATGCCGCAGGCCACGGCGCCGGAACAGAAGCTGGATTGAGCAAAGTCGGCACAACCGACGGCGACAACGCAGGCCGCCAGACGGTGTGGCCGTACCCTGCCCTAGATGGCGCCTTGAATTTCTGTTGCAGGGAGGAAAAAGGAAGGAGGCTTGTCTGAGCGCAGCGAGTTTGCCTCCCTTCCCTCCCCGCGACAGAAATCCAAAGAGGAAGTCGCCGCATCGGGCGCGCCTTTCTTTGCTTACCTTTCTTTGGCAAGACAAAGAAAGTAAGTCGGCCCCGCCAGGGGACGAAACACCCGGCCCACAGCACCCTCACCGCAACGACCGCTGCAACCAGATCGCCCCCGCGCAAACCAACGCCACCACCGCGCCCCAGGCGAACAAATCCCCCACCGCCAGCAACGTCGCCTGCCGATCAATCTCCAACGAGAGCCGCATCAACTCCGACCCCTGCAACGGATGCGGCCACTGCCAGGCCGGCGTCAGCGCGCTGACGTGCCCCACCAGATCGGTGCGATGCTGCGCCTGTCCGCGCTGCAGCAACAATGTTGCCCCCATCGTCCCAAAGGCCTGCGCCCAAGCCCGCATGATTCCCTTGAACTGGTAGGCATGGCCGAAATCCTTGGCCGGCAAATCCACGTAGGTCAGCCCCGCTACCTGGATCACCACAAAGACCCCCACCATGCCTTCGATCATGAAGCCCGGCACCACCGCCGCCACCGAGGCGCCTGGCATGGCCACATGCGACATCCACAGCAGAGCTGTCGCCATCAGCACAAAGCCGATGGAGATCAGCACGCGCTTGGTCGGCAACACGTTCGTCAATTGAAAGTTCAGGATGCCGAGCACCACCGTCACCAGCCCGCCCAGGCTCATCAACTGCGCGGTGGTCTCGTAGCGAAAGCCCAGACCGTTCTGCAGCAGGCTCGACGAAAGAAAGCCCCAGGCGCTCGCAAACATGTAATAGATGGCGTAGAACACCATGCCCATCATGAAGCGCCGCTGCAGCGTGGCCCGCAAGTCCACCCACGGCAATGGGTGGGCCGTCTGGCGAATGCCGACCCAGATGATGAGTGCCACCACCGCAATGATCGGCACCACCTGGGCAGGCGAACCATCAGGATGAATGAAGCGGGCCTGCTGAAAGCCGTGCAGCGCAATCAGCGCCGCCAGCCCAAATGCGATGGCTGAGGGCCAATCGAGCGAGGCGAAATCGCCCTGGCGCTCGTGCATCTTCGGATGCGGATAAAACGCCGCCACCAGCCCGCATACCACCACGGCCACCAGCAACTGCGCGACGAAGATGGCGCGCCAGCCGAATTGCTCCGTCAGCGCCGCCGACAGCATCGGCGACACGCAGCTCAGCCCGAAGATGCCGTAGATCATGCCCTTCATCATCGTGCGGCGTTCGTGCGCGGGGCTGTGCTGCACGAAGATGCGCGACGTGGACAGCATCGGGCCGCCGCCAAACCCCTGCACCGCCCGCCCGACGATCAGCATCGTTCCGCCCTCGGCCGCCGCGCACATCAGCGTGCCGACAATAAACACCAGCAGCGACAGTAGCGTGTGCCTGCGGTAGGTCATGTGGTCGGCCAGCCGGCCCATCACCAGAATCGACAGACTTGCCGCTGCTGCATACGCCGTCACGGCCCAGAGATAGACATCCTGGGACGCCAGCACCCCGCCTTCGATATGCGGTCCGGCAATTGAGAACATCAGGTTGGACATGTAGTCCACGCCCGTCGCCAAGCCGATCACCATGCCTACCATGCGCAATTCCATCCGGCTGCCGACGGTCGATTCGGCAACCGGGTTGCGCACTGCGGGCGGCGGAGAAACCGTGTGGTCTGTGCTTGGCGTGTTCATGCAGGGATGGTAATTTGCCTCGAAACCGGCGGAAATCGCCTGCCAACAAATTCATTGTTCAATGATGCGAACGACGGACTGGAACGACTGGGACACTTTTTGCACCGTGGCCACGCTCGGCAGCTTTACGCGCGCGGCGGAGCGGCTGGGGTTGCCCAAATCGTCGGTCAGCACGGCGGTGTCGCGGCTGGAAGGCAAGATGGGCGCACGCCTTTTCGAGCGCAGTACGCGCCGCCTGCGCCTGACCGATGCCGGCGAAGCCCTGCTGCGCGACGCAGGCCCATTGTTCCAGCGGCTGCGCGAAGTTTCGGAAGACGCCGCAGCGACGTTCCAGTCGCCCGCCGGCACGTTGCGCATTGCCATGCCGTACGAATTTGCCGCCAAGCAGCTCGCCGAGGTGGTGCTGGAAGTCATGCGCGAGCACACTGGCTTACGCATCGAAGTGGACGTGGCACCACGCCAGATCGACCCGCTCGCCCAGGGCTACGACATCATGCTGACCGTGCCGCGCGGGCCGCTGCCCGATTCCGGCCTCGTCGCGCAGCGCGTCTTCGATTTGCGGCGCGCCGTGGTCGTCGCCCCGCAACTGCTGGAGCGCCTCGGGCCGCTCACCCACCCGGACCAACTCGCCGACTGGCCCTGCCTCGGTACCTCGAACGAAACCGAATGGCAATTCCGCACGCCTGGCGGCGAGACGATCAACCTGCCGCTCGACTTCCGCATGCGCACCTCCAATAGCGAACTGCGCATGCAGGCGGCCATTGCTGGCCTGGGTGTCGCCCGCATCACCTCCGTGTTTGCCACCGACCTGATGGCTTCGGGCGCGCTGCAGGAGGTGCTGACGGGATTCCAATCTCCGCCCATGCGCGTGTACGCCGTCTTCCCGGGCCGCCGCCTGATGCCAGCCAAGGTCAAGGTCTTCATGGACGCCCTTCACCGCCGTATAGAGCATTCCCGCCAACACACCGACATGCGGCCCACGTTCGTAGACGAAGCCGCCGCGTCCTGGCCGCCCGAGTCGCTGCTCTGACTGTTCAATCCTCCCTTGATCTCCGCAAAACCATGCGCCCGTTCACCAAACTCCCCATCTTGATTGTCGCGCTCGCTCTGACCACCGTTGGCTGCTCCCGCGCCGAAGACATCGGCAGCGTCAGCACCAATTTCCGTATTACGGGCTCCGACAAGATCGTCATCGAAGCCTTTGATGACCCGCTCGTTCAGGGCGTGACCTGTTATGTCTCGAGGGCGCGCACCGGCGGCATCAAGGGCTCGCTGGGCGTGGCCGAAGACGTGAGCGAAGCCGCCGTGGCCTGCCGCCAGGTCGGCGAGATCAGCTTCGTCAAGCCGCTGCCGCAGCAGGACGACATGTTCACGCAGCGCCTGTCGCTCGTCTTCAAGACGCTGCACGTGGTGCGCACGGTGGACCGCAAGCGCAATGTGCTGGTCTATCTGACGTATTCGGACAAGGTCATATCGGGCAGCCCGAAGAACAGCGTGACGGCGGTGCCGATTCCCGCCAGCCAGCCGATTCCAGTCAAGTAAGCGATGGCAGCACCACATTGGTGCGAGGCAACGCAAGCGTGGTGGCCGAGCAACGGTAGACAGCGCAGAAAGGGTGCATACGTAAGCCTACGTATGGTGCATTGCATCATCTGGTGTATAGTCAGGGTATTCCCTAACCGGGATTTCCCTAAGAGGCCAATCATGCAAAACACGAACGACCTGAAGCTGACCGATCAACTCGAACGCGAACTGATCGAGCGCGAAATGTCCGAAGGTATCTACTTCTATCGCCGTCCGAGCGGCCAATCGTTCTCGTTCGCCCAGTTCTTCTCGGCAATCGCGAACCTGTTCGGCACGCACCGCACTGCCAAGGCCTAACCCGCCGCGCTATTGTTGATGGGCGTGTGCCCGAGTTAGCTGTATGCAGTACCCGCAGTCTCAGTAGCACCGTGCGCCGGCCGTGTGTCATCACACCCGCCGCCACACCCGCCAGGTCATGACCGCCTGGTGCCAATCGAGGGCCGGTTTCCGGCCCTTTGTCATTTCTGCGGCATTTGTCTGGGTTGTTGCATGCCACAGCATCGCCCTGTCTCCCCCGACCGGCTCACCGCGCCGCAGTTGTCTTCTCGTTCGCCTGTGCTTTACTGAGTAGAGCCGCGACCACCCATATCGAGACCACGCGTGCATCTTCCCAGCCACGAAGACGCACAGCATGGCACCCGGCGCCCATCCCCCAAGGAGACTCCCATGGCGATCAGCCTCAAGCTGTCGGTCAACGGTGCGCCTGTCACCGTCAGTGTCGAACCCCATACCCTGCTAGTTCAATTGTTGCGCGAGCACCTTCGCCTGACCGGCACGCACGTCGGCTGCGATACGGCGCAATGCGGTGCCTGCACCGTGCATATGAACGGGCGGGCGGTGAAGTCCTGCAACATCCTGGCCGTGCAGGCCGACGGCGCCGAGGTGACAACCATTGAAGGCCTGTCGAAAGATGGTGCGCTGCACCCGATGCAGGAAGCCTTTCGCCAATGCCATGGCCTGCAATGCGGCTTCTGTACCCCGGGCATGGTGATGGCGGCCACGGCGCTGGTTGCGCAACACCCGCATCCCGACGAGCACACGGTGCGCGAGCAGCTCGACGGCAACCTGTGCCGCTGCACGGGTTATCACAACATCGTGCGCGCCGTCATGCACGGAGCCGAAGCCATGGCCGAAGCCCAGGGCGACGATGCCTCGCTGCAAAGCCTGGCCGCGGCGCGGGCCCACGCCGCCTGACCCCAGCGAGGAGACCACCATGAACGCTCCCGCAGAACCCAACAACCACCTGATTGGCGCGTCCGTCAAGCGCAAGGAAGACTTCCGCTTCCTGACGGGCGCCGGGCAATACACGGACGACGTCGTGCAGGCGCACCAGTCCTACGCGGTGTTCCTGCGCTCGCCGTATGCGCATGCCCGTATCAAGCACATCAACACGGATGCCGCACGCAACCATCCGGGCGTGCTGGCCGTGCTGACGGGCGACGACCTGGC
Organism: Ralstonia sp. 110700041-2; assembly: GCF_056280165.1. Classification (NCBI taxonomy): domain Bacteria; kingdom Pseudomonadati; phylum Pseudomonadota; class Betaproteobacteria; order Burkholderiales; family Burkholderiaceae; genus Ralstonia; species Ralstonia sp. 110700041-2. Next base: position 78,574 of record NZ_JBSFAI010000008.1, read on the forward strand.
TGCCGACAAGGTCAATGGCCTGCCGTGCGGCTGGCTCATCCACAGCATTGACGGCACACCGATGAAGGAGCCGCCCCACCCCGTGCTCGCGCAAGGCAAGGTGCGCCATGTGGGCGACCAGGTTGCGCTGGTGGTGGCGGAATCGGTGAAGATCGCCAAGGACGCCGTCGAGATGATCGACGTCGAATACGACGAACTGCCCGCCGTGGTGGACACCGCCACCGCAGATACTGCCGGCACCGCTGTCCACGACGACGTACCGAACAACACCTGCTACACCTGGGGCCACGGCGACAAGGCCGCCACTGACGCGGCGTTTGCCAAGGCCGCGCACGTGACGCACCTCGATATCGTCAACAATCGGCTGATCCCGAATGCGATTGAGCCACGCGCCGTCAACGCCAGCTATTCGCGCCAGGACGACAGCTACACGCTCTACGTCGCCAACCAGAACCCGCACGTGGAACGCCTGTTGATGTCGGCGTTCGTGCTGGGCCTGACCGAAGCCAAGGTGCGCGTGATTGCGCCGGATGTGGGCGGCGGGTTCGGCTCGAAGATCTTCCTGTACCCGGAAGACGTGGCGCTCACGTGGGCATCGAAAAAAGTTGGCCGGCCGATCAAGTGGACGGCCGAGCGCTCCGAATCCTTCCTGACCGACGCGCATGGCCGCGACCACGTCACGCATGCCGAACTGGCGCTCGATGCGCAGGGCAATTTCCTCGCCATGCGCGTGCATACGACGGCCAACATGGGCGCGTATCTGTCGACGTTTGCCAGCAGCGTGCCGACCATCCTGTATGCGACGTTGCTGGCCGGCCAGTACAAAACGCCGGCCATCTATGCCGAAGTGAAAGCGGTGTTCACGAACACCGCGCCCGTCGATGCGTATCGCGGTGCCGGCCGGCCGGAAGCAACGTATGTGGTGGAGCGCCTCGTGGAAACGGCCGCGCGCGAACTGCAGGTCGACCCGGCGGAACTGCGCCGCCGCAACTTCATCCGCACGTTCCCGTATGCCACGCCGGTGGGGCTGACGTACGACACGGGCGACTACGAGCCGTGCCTCGACCGCGCCATCGAACTGGCCGACGTGAAGGGTTTTGCCGCCCGACGCGACGCTTCGCGCGCCAAGGGCCGGCTGCGCGGCTTGGGCTATTCCTGCTACATCGAAGCGTGCGGACTGGCGCCGTCGAACATCGCTGGGGCACTGGGCGCGCGGGCTGGCCTGTTTGAGGCCGGCGAAATTCGCGTCCATCCGACAGGCTCCGTCACGGTCTTCACCGGCTCGCACAGCCACGGCCAGGGCCATGAGACGACGTTCGCGCAAGTGGTGGCCGATCGTCTGGGCGTGCCCATCGACAACATCGAGATCGTGCACGGCGACACCGGGCGCATCCCGTTTGGCATGGGCACATACGGCTCGCGCTCGATTGCCGTGGGCGGCTCGGCCATCATGAAGGCACTCGACAAGATCGAGGCCAAGGCCAAGAAGATCGCCGCGCATTTGCTGGAGGCGTCGGCGGAGGACATCGAGTTCAAGGACGGCGTCTTCCGCGTGGCCGGCACGGACCGCACCAAGACCTTTGGCGAAGTCGCGCTTACGGCGTACGTACCGCACAACTATCCGCTCGACAAGCTCGAACCTGGGCTGGACGAAAACGCCTTCTACGATCCGACCAACTTCACCTACCCCGCCGGCGCGTACATCTGCGAAGTGGAAGTCGATCCCGACACTGGCGAGGTGCACATCGACCGCTTCGTGGCGGTGGATGACTTCGGCAACATCATCAACCCGATGATCGTCGAGGGCCAGGTGCACGGCGGGCTTGGCCAGGGCATCGGCCAGGCGCTGCTCGAGGCGTGCGTGTACGACGAAAATGGCCAGCTGCTGACGGGCTCGTACATGGACTACGCCATGCCGCGCGCCAACGACCTGCCCAGCTTCACGGTGGAAACCGCCAAGGGCACGCCGTGCACGCACAACCCGCTGGGCGTCAAAGGCTGTGGCGAGGCCGGCGCGATCGGCTCGCCGCCGGCCCTGATCAACGCCATCGTCGACGCGCTTGCGCCGTTGGGCGTGAAGGACATCCAGATGCCAGCGACACCGCATCGGGTCTGGCAAACCATTCAAGCGGCCAAGGCCTAGGCAAGGAGCGAACCATGTACGACTTCGAGTACCAGAAAGCCACCGACGCCCAGACCGCCGTCACCGCACTGAAAACGCACACCGACGCCAAATACCTCGGCGGCGGCCAGAGCCTGCTGGCAGCGATGAAACTGCGGTTGGCACAGCCCTCAACGCTGGTGGATGTCACGCGCATTCCGGGCATGTCGGGCATTCGCACACAGCCCGGCGTGATTACGGTGGGCGCGGCCACACGCCATGCCGATGTGGCAGACAGCGCGGAGATCGCCCGCATGCTGCCCGCGCTGGGCGAACTGGCCGGCGGCATCGGTGACAGGCAGGTGCGCGCCATGGGCACGCTCGGCGGGTCGCTTGCCAACAACGACCCGGCGGCGTGCTACCCGGCCGCCGTGCTCGGGCTGAACGCCACCGTCGTCACCGAACGGCGCAACATCGCGGCGGACGATTTCTTCCTCGGCATGTATGAGACCGCGCTGGCTGCGGATGAACTCATCACCGAGGTGCAGTTTCCCGTGCCGGACCAGGCGGCCTACGTGAAATTCCGCAATCCGGCGTCGCGCTTTGCGCTGGTGGGCGTGTTCATCAGCCGCAAGGGCAACAACGTGCGTGTGGCGGTGACGGGCGCGGCGCCGTCCGTGTTCCGTTGCACGCCCCTGGAGCAGGCGCTGGCAGCCAGCTTTACATCGGAAGCCGCACGCAAGGTGGTGGTGCCCGCCGACGATCTGGTGGGCGATCTGCATGCCTCGCCGGAATACCGGGCGCACCTCATTCCGGTATTGACGGCGCGCGCGGTCGAACAGGCATTGGCGCACCACCATTGAGCGCACGCCCAAGGAACGGCATGCCAGTCGATTCCATCGACGACTGCATCGCGCAACTGCAAGGTCAGGGCTATTTCGCCAGCCGCGAGCTGGCCACGGCCCTGTTCCTCGCGTTGCGCATGCAGCGGCCGCTGTTTCTGGAAGGCGAGCCCGGCGTCGGCAAGACCGAGCTGGCGAAGGCGGCGGCTGGCCTGCTCGGCACGTCGCTGCTGCGGCTGCAATGTTACGAGGGGCTCGACACCGCCAGCGCGCTCTACGAATGGGACTATCCGCGTCAGATCATGGCGCTGCGCCTGGCCGAAGCGGCCGGCGAAAAACCCCGCGCCGACACCCTCTACCGCGACGAATTCCTCCTCAAGCGCCCGCTGCTGCAGGCGCTGCTGCCCGACCCGCTCCATCCCGACACACCGCGCGTTCTTTTGATCGATGAGATCGACCGCGCGGACGAACCGTTCGAAGCGTTTTTGCTGGAGCTGCTGTCCGACTTCCAGGTGTCGATTCCCGAATTCGGCACGGTGCGCGCGCAGGTGATTCCGCTCGTCATCATGACGTCCAACCGCACGCGCGAGGTGCACGACGCGCTCAAGCGGCGCTGCCTGTATCAATGGATTGGCTACCCCGACAAGGCACGGGAGCTGCAGATCGTGGCGCAGCGCGCGCCCGAGACGGCTGCCCGCCTGCAGCAGCGCGCGGTCGATTTTGTGCACCGTCTGCGCGGCATCGACCTGTTCAAGGCCCCGGGCATTGCCGAAGCCATCGACTGGTGCCGTGCATTGGCGGCGCTGAACGTGACGGAGCTTGATCCCCAGTCCGTGCAAGACACGCTGGGCGTACTGCTCAAGTACCAGGACGACCTAGCCCGCGTCGATATGCCGACCATCGAGCAACTGCTGGCGGCGCCCGCGCTGCCGGAGTAAGGCATGCAAGCGACCGAACCAACGCAGTGTCCGATGCTGGCGCGCAACGTGACGCATTTCGTGCGGCTGCTGCGCAACGCCGGCATGCCGCTTGCGCCCTCGCGCGCGGTGGACGCCATCGAAGCCCTGAGCCACATCGACATCGGCCGCCGCGACGACGTAAAAGCCGCGCTGTCCGCCCTGCTCGTCTCGCACCCCGACGAGCGCACGCTGTTCGACGCGGCCTTCAACGTGTTCTGGCGGGATCCGGATTGGGAAGGCAAGCTGCGCGCCCTGCTGCTGCCCAAGGTGCGTGGCGGCATTCCGGCGGCACGCAGCAACCGCCTGGCCGATGCCTTGCGCGCGCAGCCGTCGACCCGCCTGCCGCCTGGCCCCAAGCCCGACGGCGAACGCCATGACGTCGTGGCGCCGCTGGCGTTTTCCGCCAACGAGGCCTTGCGCACGCGTGACTTCGACACGCTCAACGCCGCCGAATGGCGCACGCTGCAACACATGATCCGCCGCCGGCGCGTGCATCTCGCCCAGGAGCGGACACGCCGGCTGAAGGCCGCCTCGCGCGGACGCCATCCGGACCTGCGCGCCACCGCCCGCCAGGCTGTGCGCGCCGGCGGCGAGTGGACCGGCTGGAAATACCGCCAGCCCGTCGACCGGACACCGCCGCTGGTGCTGCTGCTCGACATCTCCGGCTCGATGAGCCGCTATTCGCGCGCCGTGCTGTATTACTGCCACGCGCTGGTGCAGTCGCGCGAGCGTATCCAGGCCTTCCTCTTTGGCACGCGGCTGACGAATGTCTCCCGGCAGTTGCGCGAGCGTGATCCGGATGTCGCCGTGCAGGCCATCGCCCAGCTTGTTCCGGATTGGTCGGGCGGCACGCGCATCGGTGCAGCGCTAGCGGAGTTCAACCGCCAATGGGCGCGCCGCACGCTGTCCGGCCGTGCCACCGTCCTCCTTGTGACGGATGGGCTCGACCACGAACACATCGACGTGCTCGACACCGAAATGGCGCGTCTGGCTCGCTTCGCCCATCGCATCGTCTGGCTCAACCCGCTATTGCGCTTTGCCGGTTTTGAGCCGCGGGCACGTGGCGTGCGGGCCATCCTGCCGCATGTCGACGTGATGGTGCCGGCCCACCATTTCGACAGCCTCGCTGCGCTGGAGCACGAACTGGCGCATGCCCGCCGCACGCGTCCCCCGCGCCCGCCCACCCCTGCCCCACTGACCGCCCCATGGAACTGACCCAGACCCATCTCCTGCCCGTACCCCTGCAGACCGCCTGGGATGCGCTGAATGACCCGGCGGTGCTGCAACGCTGCATTCCCGGCTGCGAGAGCATCACCGCCGCCGAGGGCGGTGCCAACCCCGCCTACGATGTCGCCATGACCGCCGCCGTCGGGCCCGTCAAGGCGCGTTTCAAGGGGCGCATGGAACTGGCCGACGTGGCGCCGCCGCGCAGCTACACGCTGCATTTCGACGGCCAGGGCGGCGCGGCCGGCTTCGGCAAGGGCAGCGCCCAGGTGCAGCTCACGCCCGAAGGCCCTACGGTCACGCGGCTCTCTTACACCGCAACGGCGCAGGTGGGCGGCAAGCTTGCGCAGATCGGCTCACGCCTTGTGGACGGCGCCGCGCGCAAACTGGCCGACGAGTTCTTCCAGCGCTTTGCCGCAGAATTCGGCCCCGCAGAGACGGCTGGCGTCGACGGACATGCCGTGCCGGTCGACGGCATGCCGGCCACACAGGCGATTCCCGATTTGGCCGCGGGCCAACTGCAGGCCCACGGTGCACCGCCAGGCCACGCACCCAACGTCAGCCCCGCGCTGCAACCGCGCAATCCATGGCCGTGGATCATCGTGGCGCTGGTGGCCGTGGCGGCCGCCTACCTGTTTTTGCACCACGGGGCATAATCGGTCCATTCCCCCGCAACACATCACTCAAGCGCGCGAAAGCGCAGCCAACGCATCATGGACAGCGTCGATCTTGAAGTCTTGAAAACCAGCGTTCGCTGGCTAGAACAAGGGCGGCGCGTGCTGCTCGTCACGGTAGTCAAAACGTGGGGTTCGTCGCCGCGGCCCGAAGGCGCGATGCTCGCGCTGCGCGATGACGGTGTCGTCATCGGCTCGGTCTCGGGCGGCTGCATTGAAGACGACCTCATCGACCGCGTGCGCCGCGAAGGCCTGCATTACACCAAGCCCGAAGCCGTCAAATACGGCATCAGCGCTGAAGAAGCGCATCGCTTTGGGCTGCCTTGCGGTGGCACGCTGCAACTCGTGCTGGAGCCGCTGAACGCTTCCAGCGGAATCGACGCCCTGCTGCGCGCCGTGGAAGCCGGTCAGCTCGTCGCCCGCACGCTCGACATGGCGACCGGCGCCGCAACCCTGCAGCACGCCACCGTCACTGACGGCCTGCAGTTCGACGAAGCGCGCCTCGTGACGATTCACGGGCCGCGCTACCGGATGCTCGTCATCGGTGCGGGACAGCTTTCGCGCTACCTGTGCCAGATCGCCGTGGGCCTGGATTACCAGATCACCGTCTGCGACCCGCGCGAGGAATACAGCGAAGAGTGGTCAATTCCCGGCGTGGCCATGGTCCGCACCATGCCCGACGACACAGTGATGGCCATGAAGCTCGACGAGCGCTGCGCCGTCATCGCCCTCACCCACGACCCCAAGCTCGATGACCTCGCGCTCATGGAAGCGCTCAAGACGCCAGCGTTCTACGTGGGCGCACTCGGCAGCCGCCGCAACAACGCCAACCGGCGCGAGCGCCTCAAGGAATTCGATCTGAGCGATGCCGAGCTGGCGCGCCTGCATGGGCCGGTCGGCATTTACATCGGCAGCCGAACGCCGCCGGAGATCGCCATCTCGATCCTGGCCGAGGTGACGGCCGCCAAGAACGGTGTGTCGCTGCCGACCATCCTGCAAGTCGAAGGCGCCAAGGCTGCGCGCGAGATTGCCGCCAACGCCGCTTCGAGCTGCGCTGTGCCGCAGAGTTGAGTCAACCCTCTGATCGAATGGGATGCCGAAAGGCGTCTGAAAGGTTACATTCTTATAAATCGCCGATTGTGCGCAGGTTTTGGCCGCAGCGCATCATGCGAACCCCGCGGCCCGCGAACCTTGGTTCGTGTGCGCGGCTTCATTTGGCACGGCTTGCCTGTCCCCTGCCCCGAGCGCGCTGCCAATACACCGCGCCTCGCCGGTGGGGCGGCAGTCGTGTTGTTTGCAAACGGGACGGTCGCCCGTTTTGCCACCCAGGAAATTCAAGTTTTTTCGCATGAGTATTTTGCTGACCGGTGCCACCGGTTTCGTGGGCGGTGCGATTACCGCCAATCTGGCAGCCAAAGGCTTGCTGGCCGACACACGCTTTGCCGTGCGCGGCGACACGCCTGCTGAAGGGGTGGCGCGGCTGCGCAGCAACCTGCGGCGTTTTGAATTCGCACAGGGCACGCTGGACGGCATTACGGAATCGCAAATCGTCCCGTTCGACCTGCGCGATGCCGGAGCCGCCAAGCTGGGCAATCCGGAAATCATCATCAACTGCGCGGCGCTGGCAACGTTTTCGAACCATCCGTCGCTGTGGGAAACCAACGTGGACGGCGTGCTGGCGCTCGGCCGGCTGGCGGCGCAAGGCTCACGCCTGAAGCGCTTCCTGCAGATTGGCACAGCCATGTCATGCGGCCAGCTGGCCGATCGCCATGTCAGCGAGAGCTGGGATGTCCCCCCGCTCGCGCAACACGCGGTGCCATACACGTATTCAAAGGGGATGGCCGAGCTGAAACTGCGCGAAGCGGTGCCCGAGCTGCCCCTGGTGGTGGTGCGGCCGTCCATCGTGGTGGGCCACAGCACGCTGGGTTGCGAGCCGTCAGGCAGCATCTTCTGGATGTTGCGCATGGTGGCGCTGCTCGAGACGTTCAGCTGCCGCCTGTCCGACCGCGTCGACATCCTGCCCGTGGACGATTGCGCCGAGGCCATCGTGCAGTTGTCGACCAAGCCCAGGCTGGCGCAAGACCTGTATCACGTCAGTGCCGGCGACGCGAACTCCGAGCGCATCGAAACGCTGTACCCGCGCTTCAAGCGTTGCAAGACGCCGGAAGAAGACGCACAAGCGCTGGCCGGCTACGTGTATCAGGAAAAAATTGCCGAGAAAGCATTGGCGCGTAAATTCCTGAGCCTGACGGGGGACGGCAACGTGCGACTGGTCGCGCGCTGCATTCACCTGTATGCCAAGTTCGCCAGCATGAGCTACGTGTTCGACAACACGCGGCTGGTGCAGGAGACCGGCTTCCAGCCGCGCTCCCTGCTCGCTTACCTCGACCGCTGCCTCGAGACATCGGACGCCGTGCCGATCCCAGAGCAAATGCAGTGGGACTATAAGTAGCCGTCCGGCCTCCCCGGCCCGCACGGCGTGTCATGGCGCCGTGCTATAACCATCGGCGCCCTTCACCAAGACTCCGGTCACCACAACAAGGAGCCGCCGATGACGCTGCAAGCCCTCGTCCACCTCAATGTCGCCACGCTGGTGGATTCGTTCATCAGCCTTGCCTCGGCCTTTGCGCTGGGCTCACTCATCGGCTTTGAACGGCAGGTGAGGCAGCGGACTGCGGGGCTGCGCACCAACGCGCTGGTGGCCGTGGCCGCATCGGCGTTTGTCGACATGGCCGCGCAGATCGGCACCGCATCGGACACGACCCGCGTGATTGCCTATGTGGTGTCGGGCGTCGGCTTTCTGGGTGCCGGTACCATCATGAAGGAAGGGCTGAACGTGCGCGGGCTGAACACCGCCGCCACGCTCTGGGGCTCCGCCGCCGTGGGTGCGGCGACCGGCTCCGATCTCATTGGGCAGGCCATTCTCATTACGCTGTTCGTGCTGGCCTCGAACATCCTGCTGCGGCCGGTGGTGGACCGCATCAACCGCACGCCGTTGGACAATCAGGCGAGCGAAGTCACGTACACGATGTGCGTCATCTCGACCAGCGAACGCCAGAAGGAGGCGCTGGCCGACCTGGAACGCCTGCTGGAAGAGGCCAGCTATCCAATCAGCGATCTATCGGTCGAACCCTTTGGCGACGACCATGTGGAAATTGAAGCCATGCTGATGTCGACTGCCGTAAACGCGGCCGAGCTGGACCGCATCGTCGCGTCGCTGCAATCGCAGCCGCACGTGGCGCAGGCATTCTGGAACCCGAGTACGACCGAATAAGCGGTCAACCCAACGCGCCGGTCAAAGCTCCTGGCTCGCCGCCAGCGCGAAGATCTTCGCCCAGCGTTTCGCTTCCCGGCGATTGCGCATCGGGATCGGCCAGTCTGCCTGCGTCTGATGTTTCAGGCGCAGCGCCAGCGTCCAGGCGCCTTCGCGTTCGACCGAGTCAGCGCCGGCAATATCGGCGAAGAGAAAGCGGGCGTCCTGCCCGTGCAACTGCAGCGTCCCCCGCTTCTGTTCGGCATCGACCGCGACCTGCCCCCAGCTTGCACTGAGCGACACAATTCGCTGGCCTTCCACGTTCACGCCATGAACGGCGCGGTAACGCCGGATGAAAGTAACGACTGCGCCGGCCAGCAGCGCCACAGCGAGCAGCACCGCCGCGCCGCCCGCCACCGCGCCGTATGCCGCGGCAACGCCCGCATACAGCCGGAGCGCGCCGTAGATCTGCAGACCAACCAACGCGAGCGCGGCAATGATGAACGGCATGAGGCGACTCCTTGAATGGACCCGTCGGTTATATCAACCGAAATGGCGTTCAAGGCAAGTCTTCGGTATGCCCCGTGCGTCGACGGGGCCAATATCAAGCGAGGCGGAATGCGGCGATCGCGGCGTTCAGGGCCTGGGCCTGTTCTTCCAGCGATTCAGCCGCGGCTGCGGCCTGCTCCACCAGTGCAGCGTTCTGCTGCGTGGCTTCGTCCATCAGCGTGACAGCCTTGTTGACCTGTTCGATGCCCGAGCTTTGCTCGTTCGATGCGGCAGCGATTTCACCCATGATGTCGGTCACGCGGCGGATGGACGACACGATGTCTTCCATCGTGCTGCCCGCGCGTTCGGCCAGCGCGCTGCCGGTCTCGACCTTGGACAGCGACGCCTCGATCATTTCCTTGATTTCCTTGGCGGCCGCTGCGCTGCGCTGCGCGAGGTTGCGCACCTCACCGGCCACCACGGCAAAGCCGCGACCTTGCTCGCCGGCACGGGCGGCTTCCACCGCGGCGTTGAGCGCCAGGATGTTGGTCTGGAACGCAATGCCGTCAATCACGCCAATGATTTCCGACACTGTGCGCGACGACGCGCTGATCTCGCGCATGGTCGCCACCACATCGGTCACCACCGCGCCGCCCTGGCTGGCGACTTCCGATGCGCTGTCGGCCAACTGGCTGGCCTGGCGCGCGTTGTCGGCGTTCTGGCGCACGATGGAGGTCATCTCTTCCATGCTGGAAGCGGTTTCCTCCAGCGAGCTGGCCTGCTCTTCCGTGCGTTGCGACAAGTCTGCATTGCCGGCGGCAATCTGCTTGGTGGCGGCTCCGATCGACTCGGAGCCCGTGCGCACCCGGCGCACGGTATCGGTCAGTGCGGTCTGCATGCGGGCCAGGCCTTCGAGCAGGCGGCCCATTTCGTCATGACGGTCGATGCGCACACGCTCGGTCAGGTCACCGGCAGCAATGCGGTCGAACTGCGCCAGCGCGGCGTTCAGCGGCCCCACGATCGCGTACAGCAGCGACCAAGCACACCACAGCGCTACCACGAGCGCGATGACGATGGCGGCCACCACGATCAGCCGGAAGCGCGCATAAGCATCGCGCGATGCGTCGTAGTTGGCCTTGGAGAATGCGAGTTGCTTCTTGCTCAGGGCCAGGCTCGAATCATTGGCATCACGGAAGGCCTTTGACACTTCCTTATCCATGATCTTGTCCGCCGTGGCGCGATCACCCGCGCGCAGCGCCTTGATAATGTCGCGCAAGCTGGTGGAGGCAGCTTCGCGCTTGGTCGCAACGTCCTTGGCCAGGCGTTCCTCTTCGTCGTCGCGCGGCAAGGCCAGGTATTTCTTCCAGGCGCCATCCGCCTCGGCAATCAGCTCTTCGGTGCGGTCGAGCAGCTTCATCGCGCCCTTGTCTTCCGGATACAGCATCGCCTTGTCGAGCGCGGTGCGGGCACGCGTCAGGCTCAGATCGGATTCGCCCAGCGCCAGTGCGGACGGAAACTGGTTGGTAAAGGTCTGCTCATGCGCGCGGTTGGCGTCACGCAGGCCGAGCAGGCCAGCCACGCCGATCAGCAAGGCCAGCAGGAAGAGAAGAGAAACCGAAAGCACCAGGCGGGTGCGGATGGTCAGGCGAGCGGACATGGGCGCGGCGAAAGTGGCGTGCACGGCTCTTCACGCGGCGCGACCATCGCGCCAGGCGGCCGGCTACCTGATCACTATCGGCTGCGTAACCCGTCAACTTAAGGGCGACGGGGCAAACGCGCCTCCTTCGCCCTGCCCGTCGTCGGGCAACCGCGTTACTGATAGTCGAGCCGCAGCGAGACAGCGCCCTTTACCGAGCCGGGAGTGACCGCAGCTTCGGTCTGGACATACGAGGCCTGCATCGGGATCGCATATGAGCCGCCGGTGGTCTTGCTGTAATCGTCCACCTTGATCGACGTGCCGAATTGGGCGGCAACGCCGTCACGGTCGGCAAGGCGTATCTTTACGCCTTTGACGGTGGAGTCGGCAGAGAGCGGCAGCACGCCCGGTGAATCCGCCACGCCGCCCATGGGCTCGAGCGTGTATCCCACCCGGTTGTATCCCTTCGGACAACTGTTGATCTTGATCTGGAAGTCGCTCACCCCGGCCACTGAACCGACACCGGTCAGCTTCCGAACGATGGTTGGCGGCAAGTCTACCGTCTGACTTGGCACGGAACACGTTCCTTCAATTCTGGTGAGCGTGGAATCGCCCAGGCTGAAGTAGTGAATGTTTTGAGTATTGCTCGTCATTGTTTTCGTGAAAAACCATGAGTGAACCAAGCGTTTTGCTGTGCTACTGCTGATTTCCACGTATGGATCTTTGACCAACTGCACTTCAACCGGCGTGGAAAATATAACTGGAGCATCTTTCCATTGATCCACAAGTATCTGAGGTTTTCCATTCACGATGACCTGCATGGCCAAGCCGGTTAGCCGTGTTGAAACTGTCGTGTTAGGCGGGGAAACATCGGCGGCTCCTTTGGTAATCAGTTTGAAATGGTACAGCCTGCATTGAGCCTCACCACAGAGTTGCGTAGGCGTATAAATGCGCCGTGCGACAACCGTTCCGGGTGCCAGACTGCCTGGCAGTGCATACGAGCCGGAAAAGGCGACATACTCATAGGCCGCCACGTCGTGCGGCACCATGGCCAAACCCAACACGACGAACGCCGTGGCTTTCACCATTTGCGTGCAGCGCTGAATCAATCCTTTAACAATCATCGATCTCCAAAGCCTCATTTCAGTTTTTTTCCACTGGGTTTTCGGCGCAAATACGCGCTGCGCAATCAAAATGCGCTGGTCTTTGCTACGCGCTGCCGGGTGAAATTCTCAGTGTTGAGAAATGTCACGGATATAGGAGCGCTCCTAAAAACCGAAAAATCCACCCAGGCGCGGGCGGATTTGAAGAGCGGAAGATGAGCACCGGCAGGCCACGTGCGCGTGCAACGTGCACGCCGTGCGGGAGATGCGGTCTGGGAGGAAAGCTGGAAAAAGGGGCGGCGGTGTCACTCCACGAACGACACCGAAAAGCGTGCGGGCAGGATGCCGACACACAATGCCGGACCAAGCCGCATGCGAATGTGCAGCGGCTGGCCATCAGTGAAATGGCACTGAAACGCCGAGCTACATCATGGATAGGGAAAAGGCGACAAGCCTGAACCTGCCGCCGTCACATCACCCGTCGTACGAATACGCGCGCCGATGCCGCACCGCCTCGGCGAGTATGTCGAGCACGGGCTCAGTCTGCGTCCAGCTCAGGCACGCATCGGTGATCGACACGCCGTACTTGAGCGGCACCCCCGGTTTCAGGTCTTGGCGGCCCGCTTCGAGATTGCTTTCGACCATCACGCCGACGATCCTACGCTCGCCCTGCGAGAGTTGCCGCGCCAGATCTTGCGCAACCTCGATCTGACGTTCATGCGACTTGTTTGAGTTTGCGTGCGAGCAGTCCACCATGACCTGTTCGCGCAATTTTGCCGCGCGCAGCGCCGCGCAGGCCGCCTCGATGTGCTCGCTGTCGTAGTTCGGCCCACCCTTGCCGCCGCGCAGGATCACGTGCGCGTCGTCGTTGCCGCGTGTCTCGAAAATCGCGGCCATGCCCATCTTCGTCATCCCCATGAACGCATGGCTGGCGCGCGCCGCGATGATCGCGTCCGACGCGACCTGCACGCCACCGTCCGTGCCGTTCTTGAAACCGATGGGGCAGCTCAGACCCGAGGCCAGCTGTCGATGGCTCTGGCTTTCTGTCGTGCGCGCACCGATCGCGCCCCATGCGATGAGGTCCGCGATGTATTGGGGGCTCAGCAGGTCAAGGAATTCCGTCGCGGCGGGCAGCCCGAGCCCGTTGACGTCGAGCAGCAGTTGCCGCGCAGCGCGCAGCCCTTCATTGATGCGGAAGCTCCCGTCCAGGCGCGGGTCGTTGATGTAACCCTTCCAACCGACCGTCGTGCGCGGCTTCTCGAAGTAGACGCGCATCACGATCAGCAGGTCGTCCTTCAGTGCATCGGCCGCAGCCTTGAGGCGGCGCGCGTAATCGAGCGCCTGATCGTGATCGTGGATCGAGCACGGGCCGACGATCAGCAGCAACCGATCGTCGCGGCCGTGCAGGATGTTGCTGATGGCACGGCGGGTGTCTTCAACGAGCGTCTGCGTATCGGCCGGCACGGGCAGCTCGTCCAGCAGCAGCGCCGGAGAAATCAGCGGACGCACCGCGCCGATGCGCGTGTCGTCGATACGCGTCGTGTCTTGCGTGGCGTCGGCAATGCCCACCTCGCGATCATGCGATGGGTTGTCGAGGTTATTCATTGCGATCTCACAGGGGTTTCAAATGGGACTCACGCACCTGCCGTCAATGGCGCGCTATCCCGCACTGACACAGCGCACTTAAGCGGCCTTATCACCACGCGCCTGGCGGTAGTCCTCCGCAAACTCGGCCCATTGCTTCAACGACACCTTGCGGCCGTGCGCCGCCAGCTTCAGCGCCGATTTGCGCCACGCCGTGCCGGCCGCGTAGTCCTGCACCTTTTCCACGAGATCCGTCCCGTGGCGGCCACAGCCGCGCAGATGGCACCAGGCCGCCACGTGCGCCATGGTCTGCAGCGCATCGTCCAGATTGGCGACCACGTTCTTGCCGGAGCCAAGCGCCACACGGTCCGCGGTCGGCTGCAGGCTTTTGACAACGTACGACTTGGGCTTCTCGCCCTTGGCCCCGTAAACGACGCCACGCAGCAGCGCCGGCGAGATGGCCTGCGACAGGCGCTGAATGTCCACCACGCGGCCGGCTTCGCTGTGCCACGGCGCCACGCTGCACGCGTTGCCGAGCGTATCGGCCCAGACGCTCGGAATGGAAAGCTTGATGTCGATCAGCCGCAGCGTGGCGGGGTCGTTCTCCGGGCGCGCAAGCACGGAATAGCGCTCCAGCCCCAGACTGCCGGTGCCGGCAATGCGCCGCGCCACATCGATGGCGATAAAGCGCTGGTTGTGGCTACCCCTGCTGGTGCCATTGCCCTGCTCGCCATAGGCCTGCAGGATGCGGCGTGCGCGGCGGGCCTCATCCTTGCTAGCCCGCAAGGTGTGGCGGCCGTCGATGCGCAGGTGGATTTGGTTGCCATCGCGCTCGGTGCGTTGCGCGAGGTAGGCGGCGCGATTGCGCTTGCGCAGGCCGCGCAGCAGGTCGCGCACGATACCGGTGGCGGTGGCGCGCTCCGCCCAGCGCGGCTTGCCGTCAACCAGCGCGGCCGCATACGTGTCGAGAAAGCGCCGGCACAGGTTATGAGCGTCTTCATCGGCCAGCTTCCAGCCGAATGACGCCACCTGCAGGCTCGACAGCACGCGCACCAGGTCGACCGTGAACGGCGCCGCCAGGGCTTCGTCAAAGTCGTTCATGTCGAAGTAGACCAGGCCGTTGTCGCCCTTGAAGCTGCCGAAGTTTTCAAGGTGGAGGTCGCCGCAGACCAGCGTGCGGGGTGCGTCGTGCAGCAAGGCAGCATCGGCCAGCGAGGCCGCATACAGGTTGTTGGTGCCGCGAAAGAATGAAAACGGGTCGGCGGCAATGGCATCCAGTTTTCGGGTGAGCCTTTCCGGATCACGCCCAGCGTTGTATTCAAGAAGGATACGGGTGGTTTCATGCATGGTCTCGGCCTCGTTGAAGTACGTGGAGTGGAGTGCAATGCCCTCAAGAATTGAAGATTACGCGTTGATTGGCGATTGTGAAACCGCGGCACTGGTTTCGCGCGACGGCTCCATCGATTGGCTGTGCTGGCCTCGGTTCGATTCAGGCGCCTGTTTTGCCGCGCTGCTTGGCACGCCGGACCACGGCCGGTGGCGCATCGCTCCGCAAGGCGAGGTCCGCGCCACGCGCCGACGCTACCTGCCTGGCACGCTCGTGCTGGAGACCGTCTTCGAGACCGACACCGGTTCCGCCAGCGTGACCGACCTGATGACGGCCCGCTTGCCCGGCATCGCCGGCGCACGGGACGACACCTCTGAGCTCATCCGCATCGTGCGCGGGCTCTCCGGCACCGTCGAAATGCGTATGGACCTTACGCTGCGGTTCGATTACGGCGCGTCTGTACCGTGGGTCAGCCGCGTGTCCGAAGTCACGGGGGCGGCGCCTGAAGGCAGGTGCGACATGCCCGATTGCGTGCTCCGGGCCGTGGCCGGGCCCAACATGACGACACTGCGCACCGCCGCCCCAATCCGAGGCGAAAATCTCTCCACCGTAGCGGATTTTTCCGTGAGCGAAGGCGAGGCGATGCCCTTCGTGCTGACGTATTCGCCGTCGCACCTGCCCTTGCCCGACTCCATCGACGCGCTGGAGGCGCAGGTCGACATCGAGGCACGTTGGCGC
Source organism: Ralstonia sp. 110700041-2 (assembly GCF_056280165.1). Classification (NCBI taxonomy): domain Bacteria; kingdom Pseudomonadati; phylum Pseudomonadota; class Betaproteobacteria; order Burkholderiales; family Burkholderiaceae; genus Ralstonia; species Ralstonia sp. 110700041-2. The sequence goes on from NZ_JBSFAI010000008.1 coordinate 94,504, forward strand.
GCGTGGTCCGGCCGCTGTCACGGCGCGGGCGAATGGACCGAAGCCGTGGAACGCTCGCTCATCACGCTCAAGGCGCTGACGTACCACCGCACCGGCGGTGTCGTGGCCGCACCAACAACGTCGCTGCCCGAACAGCTCGGCGGGGTGCGCAACTGGGACTACCGCTACTGCTGGCTGCGCGACGCCACGCTCACGCTGCTCGCGCTCATGAATGCGGGCTACTACAACGAGGCACGCTCCTGGCGTGAATGGCTCGAACGCGCCATCGCCGGCAGCCCCGCACAAGTGCAGATCATGTACGGCATTGCCGGCGAACGGCGCCTGGGCGAGTGGACCGTCCCCTGGCTGCCCGGCTACGAAGGCGCGCAGCCCGTACGCGTGGGCAATGCGGCCGCGCTGCAGCTCCAGCTCGATGTGTACGGCGAGTTGATGGACGCCCTCTTCATCGCCCGCAAAGGCGGCCTTGACGGGGACGATGCCTCCTGGCGCCTGCAGGTCGCGCTGATGACCCATCTGGAGAGCGTCTGGCAGACGCCCGACGAAGGCATCTGGGAGATCCGCGGGCCCTCGCGCCATTTCACGCATTCCAAGGTCATGGCGTGGGTGGCGTTCGACCGCGCCGTCAAAACCATCGAGCAATTCAATGTAGACGGGCCCGTGGAGCGCTGGCGAGCCGTGCGCGACCGCATCCACGCGGAGGTCTGCGCCCACGGCTACAATGCCGCGCGTGGCTGCTTCGTGCAGAGCTACGGCGGGCACGAGCTGGACGCTGCACTTCTCATGCTGCCGCTGGTGGGTTTTCTGCCGGCATCCGACCCGCGCATCCAGGGCACGGTCAAGGCCATCGAAGAAGACCTGCTCGTCGATGGCCTCGTGCGCCGCTACCGCACCGAAGCCGTGACCGACGGCCTGCCCCAGGGCGAGGGCGTGTTCCTGGCCTGCAGCTTCTGGTATGTCGACAACCTCGTCATGCAAGGTCGCCAGGACGAAGCCCGCGCGCTCTTCGCCAAGCTGCTGGCACTGCGCAACGACGTGGGCCTGCTGGCCGAGGAATACGACCCACGCGTGCAACGGCTCGTTGGCAACTTCCCGCAAGCGTTTTCGCATATCGCGCTGGTCAATTCCGCGCTGGCGCTATCCAAGGCGGCCGATCATGTCAGCCAGCGCACTGGGGAACCCCCGTGCAGCTGACGTGCAGCTGACGTCCGGCCGAAGCCGGTAAAATACCGGCCATGACCGAATCGACTGCTTTCAGCCCCATGCCAGACGACGCAACCAGTGCTTCCGACAGCACCCTGCTGGGCCGCCCAGACAGCCCCTGCATCGGCATCTGCTCCACGCTCTTCGACGAGGTCTGCCAAGGCTGCGGGCGCACGCAGCTGGAGGTCAGCAACTGGGTCTTCATGACCGACGAAGAGCGCAACGCGGTCTGGACGCGCATCCTGGCCGAAGGCACCGCCCAGGGCTACAACGCTGACGGCAGCCGCAAGTAGGCGGAGGGCGTCAAACGCAAAAAACCCGGCCGAGGCCGGGTTTTTCATTGGTGCTGCACGTGGGGCAGATCAGGCCGTCTTGGCGGGATTGAGTTGCAGCGCCTTGTACTCCAGGAACTCCTCCAGGCCGTACTTGCCGTTCTCGCGCCCGTTGCCGGATTGCTTGTAGCCGCCAAACGGCGCCTGCATGTTGAACGGCCCGCCGTTGATATTGACCTGGCCCGTGCGAATGCGCCGCGCCACGCGAATCGCCCGCGCCTCGTCGCCCGACCACACACCGCCGCCCAGGCCGTAGATGCTGTCGTTGGCAATGCGGACGGCCTCTTCCTCGTCGTCGTAGCAGATCACGGTCAGCACAGGGCCGAAGATCTCTTCGCGCGCCACGGTGTCGGTGGTCTTCACGTTACCCAGCACCGTCGGCTTGACAAAGTAACCGGTGGACAGGCCTTCCGGCGCGTCGGCGCCCCCGGTAATGAGTTCCGCGCCCTCCTCCAGCCCCTTGCGGATGTAGCCCAGCACGCGGTCGCGCTGCACGGCAGAGATGAGCGGCCCCAGGCGCGTCGATTCCTGCGCCGGATCGCCCGGCACGTAGGCAGCGGCAAACTGCGCGGCCAGCGCCTTCACTTCTTCATACTTGGCACGCGGCACCAGCATGCGCGTGTGCGCCGAGCACGTCTGCCCGGAGTTCAGGAAACACGCCGACAGCGTGCCCTTGACCGCCGATGCCAGGTCCGCGTCATCCAGGATCACCGAGGCCGACTTGCCGCCCAGCTCCAGCGCCACCCGCTTGACCGACTGCGATGCGAGTTCCGCCACGCGCTTGCCCGCACGCGTGGAGCCCGTGAACGACACCATGTCGACCTCCGGGTCGCTTGCCAGCACCTCGCCCACCACCGGGCCATAGCCGGTGACAAGGTTGAACACGCCCGGCGGCAAGCCGGCTTCTTCAATGACTTCCGCCAGCACGAACGCGTTGAGCGGTGCCACTTCCGACGGCTTGAGCACCACCGTGCAGCCGGCCGCCAGCGCGGGCGCAACCTTCAGCGTGATCTGGTTGAGCGGGTAGTTCCACGGCGTGATGGCGCCCACCACGCCCACGGGCTCGCGCACCACCAGCGAGTTGCCGACGTGCTCTTCAAATTCAAACGTGCTGAGCAGCTTGGCGAAATTGCCCCAGTTGTAGACCGGGCCGCCCACCTGGATGGCACGCGCCAGCTTGATCGGCATGCCGACTTCGCCGGCAATCAGCTGCGCCAGCTCTTCGCTGCGGGCATGCAGGCCGTCGGCAATCTTCTGGATGTATTCGGCGCGCTTGGTCACGGGCGTGGCAGCCCAGTCATCAAATGCGGCGCGCGCGGCGGCCACGGCGGCTTCCGCGTCGGCCGCGCTGCCTTCGGGAATGGTCCCCATCACGGCTTCCGTGGCCGAATGAATCACTTCAATGACGCCCTTGCCCTGCGGCGCCACCCACTTGCCATTGATAAAAAGCTTGTCGCGTTGCTGCATCGTCGGTCGTCTCGCTCTGGTGGATGCGCGATTTGCGCGTTGTGCTATCCGGGTTGCGACTGAGCCCTACATCGCCCCCGGGCGGTTATGATCGGTCTATTGTAGAGCCACCAGAGCGCACACCGCAGACGCGCCGGCCGAGGGAGACGACCATGACCACCCGCATCTATCAGAAGACCGAAAAAGGTCAGGACGAGATCCGAACGCGCGCGAACCACCTCGACCAGCGTCACCGCGCGGTGCTCCTGATGATCAATGGCGAGAAAACCTGCGACGACATCCTCGTGCAGCTTCAGCCGCTCGGCATGACGCAAGCGGTATTCGACGAGCTGGAGGGAGGGGGGTATATCCGCCCGCACATGCCCATGGCGACCACGGCAAAGGTGGAGCCGGCCGCTGCATCCGTGCCCGCCCCCGTCGACTCTTCAAAAGAGCCGGCCGCCGAAGGCTATCAACGCCTCTATCGCTTCTATACCGAAACCATCAGCCGGTATCTCGGCCTGCGCGGCTATCTGCTGGAGATGAAGGTGGAGAAAGCCGGCAACGTCGCAGAACTCGTCGCCCTGCGCGACACGCTCAAGGCAGCCCTCAGCAAAACGCGCGGCGAGCCCGAGACCAGCAACCTGATCGCCCAGCTGGATCTGCTGATCGACGAGGCAACAGGCTGACTGCAACGTATGCCGGACTGCATGAAAGGCGGCCGCATGAGCCGCCTTTCTTTTGTCGAGTGCCGTTGCGTGCGCGTGTCCATCAGACATGCACACACAGGCCCGCACGATGTTGAGGCCATCGCGTCGTGGAGTGGGAAAACTTCATTACCATGGCGAATTCCATTCGCGTGCTTCATGGCTAAGGTCCGTCCATGCCCATCGATATCCGAGCCCTTCGTTACTTTGTCGAAACCGCGCGGCTGCAGAGCTTCACGCAGGCGGCGAGCTCGCTCTCGGTGACACAGTCCACCATCAGCAAGATGGTGCGTCAGCTCGAAAACGAGGTCGGCCAGCCGCTGCTGATCCGCGAAGGCCGGCAGGTGCGGCTCACTGACGTGGGCCGGGTCGTGTACGCACGCGGGCAGGAAACGCTGGGCGTGGTGCACAGGCTGACGCTTGAAGTCGCTGATCTGTCCTCGCTCGGACGGGGCGAACTGACGGTCGGCATCCCACCGATGGTGAATCTGTTCTTTTCGCCCGTCGTGAGCGCGTTTCGTCAGCGTTATCCGAATCTGGTACTGAACTTGGCAGAGTACGGCGGCAAAACGGTGGAACAGCAGGTGGCCAGCGGCGAACTGGAAGTGGGCGCCACCGTTCTGCCCGGCGATAGTGGGCTCGAACTCGCCACGCGACAGTTTGCAAAGTATCCGATCTGGGTGGTGGGACCGCGCAAAGCGAAATGGGCCAAAGGCAGGACCGTCACCCTCACGGCACTGCGCGACGAACCGCTGCTATTGCTGGCCGAGGATTTCTCCCTGACGCGCAAGCTGCGACAGGCCTTTCTCGAAGCCCGTATCGAGCCGCACATCGCTGCGCGGAGCGGGCATTGGGAATTCCTCGCCTCGATGGCCGCTGCGGGACTGGGCACGACTTTTTTGCCGCAGCCGCTGGTGGCCAACCTCGCGAACCGTGACAAGCTGGCCGTGGCACGCCTGACCGCCCCCGACATGGATTGGGCGCTCGCGCACCTGTGGTCGCCCGGCCGCTACCTGTCGCACGCCGCTCGCGCGTGGCTCGCGACGTGCCAGGAAGTGCTCGGCGCCTGAGCAGCGGCTGCGACGCGCGTCAAGCGCTGAGGGCGGGTTCCGGGAGCAGACTTTCACCTGTGAGCCCGGCTGAGGCCATCGAGCCCTGGTCGCGAAACCGGACATGCCAGGCCAGCGCCTCCTCCAGGAGGTGGGGCGTATGCCCGCCGCGCCGCTGCGCGCGCACAACGTAGTCGCGCAGCAGCTCGCGGTAGCGCGGATCAGCGCAGTTGCTGATGATCTGCACAGCACGCTCGCGCGGCGCCAACCCGCGCAGATCGGCCAGTCCATGTTCGGTAACGATGATGTCGACGTCGTGTTCGGTATGGTCCACATGCGAGACCATCGGCACGATGCTCGAGATGTCGCCGGCCTTGGCCAATGACTTGGTCACGAAGACTGACAGATGCGCGTTGCGCGCGAAGTCGCCCGAGCCGCCGATGCCGTTCATCATGTGCGTTCCGCCCACGTGCGTCGAATTCACGTTGCCGTAGATATCGCATTCCAGCGCGGTATTGATGGTGATCAGGCCCAACCGGCGGATCACTTCCGGGTGGTTGCTGATCTCCTGCGGTCGCAGAATCACCCGCGTCTTGTAGCGTTCCAGTTCTGACAGAAACCGCTTGTAGACCGGGCGTGACAGCGTGATCGACGAGGCCGAGGCAAACGCCAGCTTGCCCGAGTCGAGCAGCTCGATGGAGCTGTCCTGCAAAACCTCCGAATACATCTTGAGGTCATGGAACGGCGAGTCGATGAAGCCATGCAGGACCGCGTTGGAGATCGTTCCGATACCCGCCTGCAGCGGCTGCAGCGTGGGCGAAAGACGGCCCGTGCGCACCTCGCGCGCCAGGAATGCGTTCAGATGCCCCGCGATGGCATTGGTCTCCGCATCGGGCGGCAACACGTTGGACGGGCTGTCGTCCTGCCCCGTGATGACGATGGCAGCGATCTTGCGCGGATCGATCGGGATAGACGGCAGGCCGATGCGCTGCTCCGCTGCAATGAGTGGAATCGGCTGGCGATAGGGCCGCTGCACCGGAAAGAAGATATCGTGCAGCCCTTCCAGATTGGCGGGCATGTTCAGGTTGATCTCGACGATCACCTGCTTCGCCAGCACCGCGAAACTTGCGGAATTACCGACCGACGTAGTCGGCACGATGCCGCCGTTCTCGGTGATGGCCGTGGCTTCGACAACCGCCACATCCAGCGGTGCAATCTGCCGCGAACGCAGTTGCTCGACGGTTTCCGACAAGTGCTGGTCAATGAACATGACCTCGCCTGCGTTGATCTTGCGCCGAAGGGTGGCATCGGCCTGGAACGGCAGGCGACGGGCAATCACATCGGCTTCGGCCAATACCTTGTCAATGTCGTTACCCAGCGAGGCGCCGGTCATCAGGGTAATGCGCAGCGGCTCGTGCGCGGCACGCCGGGCCAGGGCAAACGGCACGGCCTTGCAGTCGCCGGCACGGGTGAAACCGCTCATGCCGACCGTCATGCCATCGTGGATCAGGGTCGCGGCTTCGTCCGCAGACACCACTTTGTCCAGCAGGGATTGCAGGCGAATGCGGCCGCCAATATCAGAGGTCATCTCGTCTCCTTGGTACTTCGCCGAGCCTGACTTTGGCGCTTCTTGTTGTGATGTAGGGCGCCCCGTCAGCAGGTCTCGGCCTATTCACTGGGATATGCAGACCAGTGTAGCGACGGCCATGCATTCTGATGGCGATAAAAAATCATGAAACCCAGTCGGTTTTTTCATAGATGGTCCACTTTGCCGACATGCTTCAGTCGATTGCGGCGAAGACCAAAAACAAAGGGCCGCACATTGGCGGCCCCTTGATGACGGCAAAGAATCGGTGTTCACCCTGCGCGGCATCACAGCTGCGCGCAGTCCTCGTTCGACGGCACAGCGGTCAAGGCTCCGGAAAACGCGCGAGCTTGGCGGCGTTCTTGGGTGCCGGATACTGCGCCACGTTCATTTCCATGGCGAGCAGCGTGTAGTAGCCGCAGATGCCCGTCATGTCTACGATACCCTTGTTGCCGAACCGCTTTTCCGCCCGGGTATAGGTTTCGTCGGCCACGCGCTTGTTGCGGATCAGCTCCGTCGCGAAGTCGTAGACGATCTCCTCGTCCTCGCTCATGCCCGTGGGGCGGCGGCCATCGGCAATGGCATCGGCAATACCGGGTTTGATACCCGCCTTCAGGGCGATCGGATGGTGCACATACCACTCGTAATCCTGGCTCCACTCTCGCGCGGTGATCAGGATGACCAATTCGCTCAGCGTGTTGCCAATCGCGGAGTGATATCGCAGATAGTCGCCCATTGCGCGGGCCTGGCTCATCACCTCGGGGCTATGCATCAGGGGCTCGAAAGGACCGAATACCGGCACCTTGCGCGCAGCCTGAAAGTCCTGCGCCGCCTTGGTCTGTTCGGCGTTGTACTTGTCCGGCGGAATGGTTGGTAGGCGCTCAGCTGCGTGTGCAGACGTCATCAGCACCAGGGCGGCTGTCGATAGTAAGGTCAGTACGTTTTTCAACGTGAGTCTCCTCATATGTTTTGATTGTTCTTTGTTGGCGCTCAACGCAGCCGCAAGGATGCTGTGCCGCGTTCTGCCAAGGCATTCTGGAATCGGGAGGAGGCACTGTCAACGCGGCCTCGGCGAGCCGCACGTGAGAGACCGATCCGGATCGGAAACACATGTTCGCCTCGCGGGGACGCCCGAAAAAAAAAGAGGCCGCACATCGGCGGCCCTTTGGCTACGGCAAAAGATCGGGGGTCAGACTTCGACGCCCTGGCTCTGCAGGTATTCGTCGTAGGTGCCGAGGTAGTCGGTGAGCGTGCCGTCCGGGCGCACTTCGATCACACGCGTGGCCAGGGCGCTGATCAACTCGCGATCGTGCGACACGAAGATCAGCGTGCCTTCGAACTTGTCGAGCGCGATCTGCAGCGACTCGATGGACTCCATGTCCATGTGGTTGGTCGGCTCATCCAGCGCCAGCACGTTGTGGCGGCCGAGCATGAGCTTGCCCCAGATCATGCGGCCCTTCTCGCCACCGGAGAGCACCTTCACACTCTTCTTGATGTCGTCGGCCGAGAACAACAGGCGGCCCATGGTGCCGCGCAGCGATTGGTCGTCATCGCCGGCTTGCGTCCACTGGCTCATCCAGTCCATCAGGTCGCGGTCTTCGGGGAATTCTTCGTAGGTGTCCTGCGGCATGTAGCCGACATTGGCGTTCTCGGCCCACTTGACGGTGCCACCGTCGATCTCGATGCCGCGCTGCACGCCGGTCTTCACGGCGCCGTTCAGCAGGCAACGCAGCAACGTGGTCTTGCCCGCGCCGTTCTCACCAATGATGGCGATCCGCTCGCCCGCCCGCACGGCCATCGTCAGGCCATCGAAAATCTTGCGGTCGTACGTCTTGCGCGCGTTCTCGGTTTCCACCGCCAGGTTGTGCAGCTTCTTCTCCATCTCGAAACGGACGAACGGGTTCTGGCGCGACGACGGCTTGATGTCTTCCACCTTGATCTTGTCGATCATCTTCAGGCGCGACGTAGCCTGGCGCGCCTTGGACTTGTTGGCCGAGAAGCGACGCACGAAGTCCTGCAGGTCGGAGATGCGCTCCTTGGCCCGGGCGTTGGCGGCCTGCAGGCGCTCGCGCGCCTGCAGGGAGGCTTGCATGTAGTCGTCGTAGTTGCCCGGGTAGACCTTGAGCGTGCCGTAATCCATGTCGGCCATGTGCGTGCAGACCGAGTTCAGGAAGTGGCGATCGTGGGAAATGATGATCATGGTGGAGTTGCGCTCGTTGAGCACCGATTCCAGCCAGCGGATCGTGTTGATGTCGAGGTTGTTGGTCGGCTCGTCCAGCAGCAGCACGTCCGGGTTCGAGAACAGCGCCTGCGCCAGCAGCACGCGCAGCTTCCAGCCGGGCGCAACGTTGCTCATCGTGCCGTTGTGCTGGTCGGTCGGAATGCCCACGCCCATCAGCAGTTCACCCGCGCGCGCTTCCGCCGTGTAGCCGTCGTATTCGGCGTACTTGGCCTCCAGGTCGGCGGCCTTCATGTAGTCGTCGTCAGTGGCTTCCGGGTTCGCGTAGATGGCATCGCGCTCCTGCGCGGCGGCCCACATTTCGGTGTGGCCCATCATCACCACGTCCAGCACGCGCATGTCTTCGTAGGCGAACTGGTCCTGACGCAGCTTGCCCAGGCGCACGCCCGGTTCCAGCATCACGTTGCCTGCGCTCGGCTCCAGATCGCCGCCCAGGATTTTCATGAAGGTCGACTTGCCGCAACCGTTGGCGCCGATCAGGCCATAGCGATTGCCCTCGCCAAACTTGACCGAGATGTTCTCGAACAAGGGCTTGGGCCCGAACTGCATGGTGATGTTGGCGGTGGAAAGCACGTGGAAACCTTGATTTGAAAAGCGGTGATCTGGCGCGGCAAGCACTTGACCGGACGCCATTTGGAGAACCTGAGATTTTACCACCCGGCCGTGACCCGGATGGCCGGAAGACTTATGCCTTCAGTGTCGGATATCCCGACAAGTGCAGCGTAAAGCCCGCGGCGTCGACATCCAGCTCGGCTTGTGCGCCAATCGGCAGCGTCGCCTTGGTCGGGCAATGGCCGAACGGCAAGCCGGTGACGACCGGAATCGACAGGCGTTCGGCCAGATAATCGCGCATGGCGTCGAAATCGTAGCCGGCGTCGTACGGCGTGGTGCGATATCCGGAGAAATCGCCAAACAACAGCGCCTGCTGCGCATCGAGCACGCCAGCCTGCTGCAATTGCAGCAGCATGCGTTCAACGCGGTACGGATGCTCGTTGATGTCCTCAACAAACAGGATGCCGTCGCGGATATCCGGCAGATACGGCGTGCCGATCAGGCTGCACAGCATGGCCAGATTGCCGCCCCATAGCGTGCCGGCGTAGCGGCCCGGCCGTGCGCAGCCAGTCGGTTGCGGACCATCCACGCGCAACGCATAGGTCGGGTTTCGCAAGATGCCCCAGAAGTGCTCGACCATGAACGGGTCGACCGTCTCCAGCCCGAAGTCCGAACACACATGCGGGCCGGCAAACGTCACGCCGCCGGTGGCCGCCAGGTACGCCAGCGAAAACACGGTGAAATCGCTGTGACCGACGATGATGGCGTCGGTCGCCTGCGCGCGGCGGCCGATGTCGATGAAGTCGATATGGTCCAGCAAGCGCGTCAGGCCATACCCCCCACGAATGGCCATGGCGATTTCCTGGCCACCGCCCGTGCCGATCTGGTTCAGGTCTGCCAGCCGCGCAAGTTCACCGCCGGCAAAACGCTGATGCTGCCGGCTCAGGCACTCGCGGTTGACGATCGTGCAGCCCTGCGCTTCCAGTGCCGCCACGCCGCGCTCGGCGATGGCCGCATCGTTCGGATAACCGGAAGGCGCAATCAGGCGGACAGTGGTCATGTGGCGGATTCGTCGGATTCAGTGGCGGCCAGGCGTGCGGCCTTCTGGGTTGCGCGGCGCTCGGCGAAGAAGGCGCGCAGCATGTCGCCGCACTCCTGCGCGAGCACGCTGCCGGTGATGGCGGTCTGGTGGTTCAGCCGCGTTTCTGCAAACAGGTCGAGGATGCTGCCCGCGGCGCCCGTCTTGGGATCGGGCGCGCCGTAGACGACGCGCGCCACGCGGGCATGCAGCATGGCGCCGGCGCACATCACGCAAGGCTCCAGGGTCACGAAGACTTCGCAGTCGGGCAGGCGGTAGTTGCCGAGCTTCTCGGCGGCCTGGCGCAGTGCGCGCATCTCGGCATGTGCGGATGGGTCATGCGTGCCGATCGGGGCGTTGTAGCCCACCCCGACGATTTCGTTGCCGCGCACGACGACGGCGCCCACCGGCACCTCGCCCTGCCCCCACGCGAACTTTGCCTGCACGAGCGCCTGCTGCATCCAGTAACCGTCGCGCTCATGGGCGGACATGTCGGCAGGCGGGATGAGGACGTGCGGTGTGGTCATGCGATCCGGCGCTGTCGCATCAATCCTGTTCGTGCGGGCGCGCGAGCCTCACGTCGGCCCAGCAATTCGGGGTTTCGTACAGCACGAGCTTGGACAGGCGCAGATGGTGCCCGAACGCGTTGCGGAACACCGGCTCAAGAATATCGAACGCGACCTGCGCGAGGTTCTCGACGGTGGGCACATCGTTCAGCACGACGGTCTTGTGACCGCCTTCCATGTCGTTCAGGAATTCAACCAGCTTGGTATCGCCGCGATAGACGAGGAAGGCGTGATCCCAAAGGTCGACAAGATGCTTGTTGGCGAGCTGCTTGACGTCGCCAAAGTCGAGGATCATCCCGTCGTCGGCAGCCTTGTCGTTGTGCAGGACTTCGCCGGTGAGCGTGAGTTCGAGCTGATAGCGATGCCCGTGCAGGTTGCGGCACTGGCCGGCATGGCCGGGGATGCGGTGGCCGGCGTCGAATTCGAGCCGGCGCGTGATGGATACGGTCTTGGTCATGGAGCAAGGGTGGCGGCAGCAGACGCCGCGAAACGGCTGGAACCGGCAGAAAACCGGGGACAAAGTGCTGCGGCCCGCCTTAGCGGATGCCCAGCATCTTATGGGTTTGCAGCGACAGGCGCCAGCGCGGACGGCGCTGGCACAGCTCAACGGCTGCCGCCGTATTCTGCCGGGCAAGCGGGCCATCCATGGCCTGCAGGAAGAAATGCTGGAAATCCAGCCGTTCGTATGCGTCGAGGTCCTGCCCGTCTTGCGGGATCACCACCTTCAGCTCGTCGCCGCGTGTGACGACGAGTTCGGAGCCCATCTTGGGGCTCACACACACCCAGTCGATACCTTCCGGCACGGCGATGGTGCCGTTGGTCTCGATGGCGATTTCGAAGCCGCGTGCGTGCAGCGCGTCGATCAGCGGCTTGTCGAGTTGCAACAGCGGCTCGCCGCCGGTGCAGATGACGAGCGGCTTGCCGCCGGTGGCGTTGGCCGGCCATTCGGCGGCAACGGTATCGGCGAGTGCCTCGGCGGTGGTGTATTTGCCGCCTTGCGTGCCGTCCGTGCCGACGAAGTCGGTGTCACAGAACTGGCAGACGGCGGTGGCGCGATCGGCTTCGCGCCCACTCCAGAGATTGCAGCCGGCAAAGCGGCAGAAGACAGCTGCGCGGCCGGTGTTGGCACCCTCGCCTTGCAGCGTGTAGAAGATTTCCTTGACGGCGTAAGTCATGTCTGAACGGTGGCATTCACAGGAGAACGACGCAGAAGCGACGTATTTCCCGCGCAAACCGTACCAGTGCCCACTAGTGATTAACCCGATATTGTTTCACAAATCGAGCTAGTGCGTCGTCCTATCCGCAGAAGGACGCCAGCGTCACAAAGGAAAGTGCGCCTTCCGGGGTCAGCCACGCCGCAAAGATCAGGGCGGCGCCGGCCGCTGCCAGCGCCCAAGCCATCCATGTTTTGAACTGTGCGTTCACGCGGGTTGCGCCACCGGCGTACGCACGAGTTGGCGATCGTCGATCGGCCAGTGCAGTAGCGCAGCCACCACGCCGAGCGCCATGGCGCCAACCCAGATCGCGTCGTAGGAATGCAGGTGGTCGTACACCACGCCGCCCAGCCACACGCCCAGGAACGCGCCGATCTGGTGACCAAGAAATACGAAGCCGAACAGCGTGCCGATGTAGCGCACCCCAAACACCTGCGACAGCAGCCCGTTGGTCAGCGGCACCGTGCCGAGCCACAGCAGGCCCATCACGATGGCAAACGCATACAGCGTTGCGGGCGACAGCGGCAGCAGGATGAACAGCGCAATCGCCGCCGTGCGGATCAGGTACAGCAACGAGAGCAGATACTTGCGCCGGAACAGCCCGCTCAGTGCGCCGCAGTAATACGTGCCGACGATGTTGGCGGCCGCAATCAGTGCCAGCGCGACCATGCCGTGGCGGCCGGTGAGCCCCTTGTCGAGCAGATACGCCGGCATGTGCGCTCCGATAAAGGCGAGTTGGAATCCGCACGTCAGGAACCCGAGATTCAGCAGCCAGAAACCGGGGTGAGCAAACGCCTCGCGGATGGCCGCACCCATGCTTTGATGCGCCTGCTGCGCGGCGGCAGCCGATGTTCTCTCGCGTAACGGCGCGGCCAGCGGCAAGAAGATCGCCATGACCACCGCCATGACGACCAGCGCCGTCACCCAGCCGACCGTACTCAGCAAGCCCTGCGCCGTCGGCACCATCACGAACTGGCCGACACCGCCCACCGCGCCCGCCACGCCCAGCGCCCAGCTGCGCCGCTCGGGCGGCGTCAATCGGCTGATCGCGCCATACACGACGCCGAACGACGTGCCTGACAGCCCGAGCCCGATCAGCCCGCCCGCCGACAGCGTGAAGCCCAGCGGCGTGCCAGCATGGGCCATCAGCAGCAACCCAAGCGCATAGACCAGGATGCCGGCAACGACCACCTTGGCCGCGCCGTAGCGGTCGGCCAGCATGCCCGCAAATGGCTGTGCCGCGCCCCAGATGAGGTTTTGTAACGCAATCGCCAGTCCGAACGTTTCGCGTGTCCAGCCATGGCCCATCGTGACGGGCACGAGGAATAGGCCTTGCACGTGCCGAATGCCCAGCGCCACGCCGATCACCGCCCCGCCGGCCAATACCGGCAACCAGGGCGATTGCGTGAAAGATTTCGATGTCATGAGCGTTTTTCTCCGGTGTGACTGACATTCCAGCTTCGCAAGCGTACCGAATGCGCGTTGGGCTGGAATGTCGCCTGATGGCTTATTAAACTTCGCCCTACCCGGCTTCTCAATTGATCTTTGAGAACGCCTTGCATGAGGAAAACGCATGTCGACTCCCCTGGTTCGGTTGGCCTCCCTGGACTTGCTGCGCGGCTTCGTGGCGGTGGGCCGGCGCATGAGCATCACGCTCGCGGCCGATGATCTGTGTCTGACGCAGTCCGCCGTAAGCCGCCAGGTGTCGGCGCTCGAAGAGGCGCTGGGCGTGAAACTGCTGGTGCGCGGGCACCGCTCGATCGCGTTCACGCCCGAGGGCGAACGCCTGTTCCGCAGCGCTGACAGCGCCGTGCAGCAGTTGCAGGACGCCATCGGGGCCATCCGCGTGGCGGCCGAACGCCGGCCAGTCACGATCACGGCCAGCATCGGCGTCACCGGCTTGTGGCTGCTGCCGCGCCTGGCGCGCTTCCAGCTGCAGTACCCCGACATCGACGTGCGCGTGGCCACCAACAACCGCCTCGTCGACCTGAAGAACGAGGGCATCGAGCTTGCCATCCGGTATTGCCCACCGGGCGATGCGCCACCCGGCGCGAGCCGGCTGTTTGGGGAAACCGTTGCGCCGGTCGCGCATCCGTCGCTGGGGCTGCGCTCGCTGGATTCCGCCGAGGCGCTTGCCGGCCTGACGCTGCTCGACTTTGACGACCGCGACCTGCGCCGCCCCTGGCTCCAATGGACCGACTGGCTGGCCGCCGCCGGATGGAGCCACGCCAAGCCGCGCACCGTGCTGCGCTTCAACCAGCACGACCAGATCATCCATGCGGCGGTGGCCGGCCAGGGCATCGCGCTGGGCCGTCTGGAGTTGATCGCGCCGCTGCTGGCCGACGGCCGCTTGGTCACCGTACCGACCATCGCCCCCGGCGTGCGCAATACGCATGCGTACTGGTTGATCCAATCCGAGCCGAACCCGCGCCGCGACGTGCGCGATGTGGCTGCCTGGATCTGCTCGGAAGCTGCAACTCAGGCTACGCATGCGTCCGGCGCATCCGAACTTGCATGAAAGGCGTTTGAGCCCACAGGGCGGTCCATGTGTAATGCCGCCAACGACACCTCGTTGGAGGCCGCATGGACACCCTCGCCCGACCGCAGACAGCCCCCCGGCCTGCCGCATACAACGCCACGTGGGAAGCGCTCGTCCCCGCGCCCACCGTCGAGTTCTGGTTCGACTTCGCGAGCAATTACAGCTACCCGAGTGTGATGCGCATCGAGGCCGCCGCGGTGCAACACGGTGTGCGCGTGGTGTGGAAGCCGTTCCTGCTCGGGCCGATCTTCCAGTCGCTCGGCTGGGCCAGTTCGCCGTTTGTGCTGCAACGGGCCAAAGGGCACTACGTCTGGCAAGACATGGCGCGCGAATGCACCAAGCACGGTTTGCCGTGGACGCAGCCGAGCACGTTTCCGCGCGCCTCCGTGTTGCCGCTGCGCGTTGCGCTCCTCGGCGCAGACACGCCGTGGGTCGGTGCCTTCTGCCAACGCATCATGCTGCGCAATTTCGCGCAGGACCGCGACATCCACACGCCTGACGCCGTGGCAGAAGAACTGACGGCGCTCGGCTTGCCGGTCGACGCCATCCTCGCTCAGGCACAGTCCGACGCAAGCAGGCTAGGCCTGCGCGAGCAAACGCACGCCGCGCAGATTCGTGGCATCTTTGGCGCTCCCACGTTCTTTGTCGGCGACGCGATGTTCTGGGGCAACGACCGCCTGGACGATGCGCTCGCCTGCGCCGTAGCATTGCAGTCCAATCCTGGTTCATATCACAGCGGATAACCCATGCCGACCCAGATCGAAAAAGCTCGTGCCTTCCGCGTACTGCACGAACGCAGCGGCACCTTCGTGATCCCCAACCCGTGGGACCCGGGATCGGCTCGGCTATTGGCATCACTCGGCTTCGAAGCATTGACCAGCACCAGCGCGGGCTTCGCGTTCTCGCGCGGGCTGCCTGACTATGGCGTTGCCCGCGACACCATCCTCGCGCACGTGGCCGATCTGGCGGCCGCCACGGACGTGCCCATGGCTGCCGACCTGGAAAACGGCTTTGGCGATGGGCCGGAAACGGTGGCCGAGACGATCCGCCTGGCAGGCGCCACCGGCATCGTCGGCGGCTCGATTGAAGATGCAACGGGCCGCGCAGATGCGCCCATCTATTCCCTGGAAGCTTCGGTCGACCGTGTGCGCGCGGCGGTGGAGGCTGCGCGGTCGCTGCCGTTTCCGTTCACGCTCACCGCACGTGCCGAGAACCACCTGCACGGCCGCAACGACCTGGCCGACACGATCCGCCGCCTGCAGGCTTTTCAGGACGCCGGCGCCGACGTGCTGTACGCCCCCGGCCTGAAAACGCGCGACGAGATCGCCACCGTGCTGCGCGAGATCGACCGCCCGCTCAACGTGCTGATGGGCTTCGCCGACGGCAACCTGAGCGTGGCAGAACTGACGGAATTGGGCGTCAAGCGCATCAGCGTGGGCGCCACGCTGGCACGTGTGGCCATGGGTGCGTTCCAGCGTGCAGCGGAAGAACTGCGCACCGCCGGGACGTTCAACTTTGCGCGCGATGCCGCCAGCGGAGCCAAGCTCAACGGCCTCTTTGCGCCGTTCGCCTGACGCTTGCCGCCGGGCAATCGCAACCAATCTTGGCATCCCCTCCAACCGACACCAAGCCGCCCGGCGGCCTGCGCCAGATGCCCGCCGGCATCTGGGTGCTCGGCTGCGTCAGCCTGCTGATGGACATCGCTTCCGAGATGATCCACAGCCTGCTGCCGTTGTTCATGGTGTCGGTGCTGGGCGCCAGTGCGCTGTCAGTCGGGTTGATCGAGGGCCTGGGCGAATCGACTGCGCTCATCGTCAAGATCTTCTCCGGCACGCTGAGCGACTACCTTGGCAAGCGCAAGGGCCTGGCGGTGTTCGGCTATGCGCTGGGCGCGCTGTCCAAACCTCTGTTCGCCATCGCGCCCACGGCCGGCATTGTGCTGACAGCGCGCCTGCTCGACCGCGTCGGCAAGGGCATCCGCGGGGCGCCGCGTGATGCGCTGGTCGCCGACATTGCCCCGCCTGCGCTGCGCGGCGCGGCTTTCGGGCTGCGGCAGTCGCTCGATACCGTGGGTGCGTTTCTGGGGCCGCTCCTGGCCGTCGGGCTGATGCTGCTCTGGGCCAATGACTTTCGTGCCGTGTTCTGGGTGGCCGTCGTGCCGGGGCTGCTCTCTGTTGCGCTGCTGATGTTCGGCCTGCGCGAGCCGCAAACCCACAACGGCGCCCACCGCACCAACCCGATCCGCCGCGACAACCTGCAGCGGTTGAACAGCGCGTACTGGTGGGTGGTGATGATCGGCGCGGTCTTCACGCTCGCACGGTTCTCCGAAGCGTTCCTGGTCCTGCGGGCACAGCAAGGCGGCATTCCAGTCGCGCTGGTGCCGCTGGTCATGGTGGCGATGAACGTCGTCTATGCACTCGCGGCATATCCGTTCGGCAAGCTCTCAGACCGCATGAGCCACACGAAGCTGCTCGCGCTTGGGCTGGTGGTGCTGATTGCCGCCGATGTGGTGCTTGGCCTGTCCGCTCACTGGAGCGTGGTCATCGCAGGCGTGGCGCTGTGGGGCGTGCACATGGGCATCACGCAGGGCTTGCTGGCAACCATGGTCGCCGACACCGCACCGGCCGACTTGCGCGGCACCGCTTACGGCATGTTCAACCTGGTGAGCGGACTGGCGATGTTGGCCGCCAGCGTTCTGGCGGGCTTGTTGTGGGACAAGCTCGGCGCAGCCGCAACGTTCCACGCGGGGGTGGTGTTCTGCGTGCTGGCGCTTGGCATGTTGGCCATGCGAGGGAATGCTTCCGGGATCACGTAACGTTCGGCTGCACCCTAAACCAGTCCACCAGAAAATCCAGCATGGCCCGCAGCGCCGCCGGCATCTGCCTGCGCGAGCTGTACACGCCGTGAATGCCCAGCGCCTGCGGCACGTAGTCAGGCAACAAACGCACGAGTTGCCCGCTGGCGATCAGCGGCGCGGCAGCAAACACCGGCTGCAACGCAATCCCCGCGCCCTCTCGCGCCGCTGCCAGCAACACCATCGATTCATTCGCGCTGAGATTGCCGCCCACCGGCACGTCCGTCGGCGCACCCGTCTTCGCCTCGGTGAACTTCCACAGGCTTTTGCCGAAGTACGAATACGTCAGGCAGTTGTGAACGGCCAGGTCTTGTACGCGACGCGGCGTGCCATGCGCGGCCAGGTAAGACGGCGCCGCCACCACGACCGATTCGCACATGCCCAGCGGCCGCGCGATCAGGTTCGGGTCAAGATCGTTGGTAATGCGCACGGCCAGGTCGATGCGCTCTTCCACGAGGTTGATAGTGCGGTTATCGACTACCAGATCGACCGCCGTTTGCGGATAGCGCCGCAGGTAGGCCGTCACCGCCGCGCTCAACGTCTGCTGCGCCAGGGACTGCGCGCAGGCAATGCGCAGTAGCCCGCGCGGCGTATCGGCTTCAGGGCCTTCTGACACGGCCATCTGCGAAGCGATTTCCAGCATCTGGCGGCAGCGTGCAAGCGTGGCCTCGCCGGCGGGTGTCAGGCCGATGCGGCGCGTGGTCCGATGCAGCAGCCGCGCGCCGGACCATGCCTCCATTTGTGCCAGATAACGCGTGACCATCGCGCGCGACATGTCGAGCCCTTCGGCGGCCGCACTCAGGCTGCCGCGCTCGACGATCGCCACGAACACCTCGGCTGACGTAATGCGATCCATATTTGATCGATTGGCGAAACAAATAGGTGCATCTTAGGTGGTTTTTTGATCGGATCAAGCAACCTACAGTAGCGGCTTCGCAGAAATCACATCCGCCTGGAGAACCCCGATGTCCCTGCTCCGCACCTTGCTTGCCGCCGGCCTCGTCAGCGCCGGCCTTGTTGCCCACGCTGCCGCACCCGCGCCATTACATCTCGAGGTCTACAACCCCGGCGCCAAGGGCGTCTTCCCCGTGTCGTCGGAAATCATCACCGGCGCACACGAGGCGATCCTGATCGACGCGCAGTTCCAGCGCAGCGATGCGGAAGCCCTCGTGCAGAAACTCAAGGCCAGCGGCAAGACGCTCACCACGGTCTACATCAGCCAGAGCGATCCGGATTATTACTTCGGGCTGGATGTCTTCCGCGCGGCCTTCCCGAAAGCGAAGATCGTGGCCACACCGCAGACCGTGGCCGCCATCAAGGCTTCGATGAACGGCAAGCTCGCCTATTGGGGCCCGATCCTGAAGGACAACGCGCCCAAGGCGCTCGTGCTGCCCGATGTGCTGCACGCCGACCACCTGGCGCTGGAAGGCCGCACCATCGAGATCAAGGGACTGAACGGCCCAGACGCGGCACGCACGTATCTGTGGATTCCGTCGATCAAGACCGTGGCCGGCGGCGTGGTGGTCAACAGCGGCGACCACGTTTGGGTGGCCGACACGCAGACGCGCGAATCGCGCCTGGGCTGGTTGCAGACGCTGGACAACATCACGGCGCTCAAGCCGACGACTGTGGTGCCCGGCCACTTCTCCGGGGCGATGCCAAAGGCGCTGGACGCGGTACGCTTTACCGCGGATTACCTGAAGACCTTCGAGGTACAGGCCGCCAAGGCCAACAATTCGGCAGAGCTGATCCAGGCGATGAAGGCGGCCTATCCAACGCTGGCCGGCGATGCATCGCTGGAGCTGAGCGCCAAGGTCATCAAGGGCGAAATGAAGTGGCCGCAGTAAGCTGGCCCGACCCAGAGGAAACAACATGACGACGTTGCATTACATCTACGACCCGCTATGCGGCTGGTGCTACGGCGCCGCGCCGCTGGTGGAAGCCGCGCGCACGGTGCCCGGCCTCACGATCGCCTTCCACGGCGGCGGCATGCTTGCAGGCCCGAACCGCCGTGCAGTGACGCCCCAGTGGCGCGATTACGTGATGCCGCACGACCATCGCATTGCCGAGATGACCGGCCAGCCGTTCGGCGAGACGTACTTTGAAGGCCTGTTGCGCGACACCACGGCGGTGATGGATTCGGAGCCGCCCATTACCGCCGTGCTTGCAGCGCAGGCGCTCGGCGGCCGCGGGCTGGACATGATCCATCGCGTCCAACGTGCGCACTACGAAGAAGGCCGGCGCATTGCCGATGTGCTGGTACTGCGCGAGCTTGCAGCGGAGATCGGCCTGTCGCCCGAAGCATTCGATGCGGAATACGCGCGGCAAACCGGTGCGCTCACGCAGCAGCACATCGCGCAAAGCCGACAGTGGCTCGATCGAGTGGGCGGTCAGGGTTTTCCGACGTTTGCGCTGGAAGATGCCGATGGCCAACTGGGCATCATCGACGTTGGCCTGTGGCTGGGCAAACCGGAATCCTGGGCAGAGGCGCTGACGCAGCACATCGGCGCGCCTGCCCCGATGAACCAAGCCGATGGCCCTGTCTGCGGGCCGGACGGCTGCGCATAACAACGTGGCGCTCAGCCTTTGAGCGCCCAGCGGCCGAGTTCGTCGTAGCGCGTTTTGCCTAGCCAGCTATGGATGAGAACGAACTCGCGCACGGTCCACGTGATGGGCTCGACCGCTTTCGGCGCAAAGCCACCGCGGTCATACAACAGCGTGATGTGCGGCTTGAAATGCCCACGCGGCACCGGCACGGCGGCATGCTGGAGCGCCTCGCCCAGCGCCGCCTGAAACGCCATCAAACCGCCCACGCCCTCATCGCCCAGCAGCACAAACGGCCGATGATCGCGCCGGCCATGGAAGCTCACCACCTGGTTGAACGTGGCATCGAATGCCGGCAACGCGAGGCCGGCCGCTGCTGCACGCACACGCCCCACGACGTCGTCAGGCGGCAGATGAACGAAATCGCCCAGATGATGCAGCGTGACATGCAGGCGCTCCGTACGCAGCGCCTTGCCCTTGAAGCCCACGACGGGCCGCAATTGCTGGATCAGCCGCGCGATGCGCTCGGCGGTGTCCACGTCAGGCTTGATCGCCAGAAACAGGCGATGCGCGGGCAATTGCGGGGTGGCTTCGAATCCGGGAAGAGTGAGCTGGGTCACGGCAGGGTCGTCAAACGCCGGGCTGGCGATCCGCCCATTATCGACGCCCGCATGACGTCCCGCTGAAAGTCGTGTTGCTTGCATCAAAAACAACGCCCGGCGGTGTGAACCTGCCGGGCGTGGTCTCTTGGATGTGATGCGGCGATCAGATATCGAAGAAGACCGTCTCCGCGCCTCCATCCGGCGTGTCTTGCAGGCGCACGTCGAAGGTGTAGACCACCTCGCCGTTACACTCGCTGCGCTGGGCAATCAGCGTCTTGCGACGCACTTCCCACTCGATGCCGTTCAGCACCGGATCCGTGCCGTTGGCTGCAGCCTCGTCGCTGAAGTACACGCGTGTGTGCAGGCCAAGGTTGATGCCGCGCGCAAACAGGATCATGCAGATGTGCGGCGCCTGCGTGGTCCCGCTGCGGCCGGCCACGGCGCCCGGCTTGATGGTGTCGAAGCGATAGACGCCCGTATCGAAATCGGCGCCGGCGCGGCCCCAGCCGCGGAATGCCGGGTCGACAGGTTTGTCTTGCCGATCGGCCGGATGGGCGTATTTGCCGTCCGCGTTGGCTTGCCAGATCTCGATCAGCACATCGCGCACGAGCGAGCCGGAGCCATCGTAGACGCGGCCTTCCAACGCGATGCGTTCGCCGCGCGTGGCGGGCGTGGTCAGGACGCTGCCGAATTCCTTGTCGTAAATGTCGAAGCCGGCCTGGCGCGGTGCGAGGCCGATGTGCACGTACGGGCCGCCCGTCTGCGATGCGGTCTCGTTGAAATGCGCGAACGGCGGCGTTGTCGTCATGGCCGTTGCCTGCGCACGTTCGAGCGATTCACGCAGTGTGGTCGTGGTCATCACTTGGCTCCTTGCAGGGCGGGCACGGCGTTTTCGAAATGCGTGGCACGGCGGCCGCGCAGCGTGATGTCGAAGCGGTAGCAGCGGCTGTCGAGCGGCACGTGGTTCGCCGTGTCGTGCAGCGCGATCAGACCACGCACCTGCTCTTCGCTCGGGATGGTCTTGATGATCGGGCACTGCGCGATCATCGGATCGCCCTCGAAGTACATCTGCGTGATGAGGCGCTGGGCCCAGCCATCGCCCGAGAGCGAGTAATGGATGTGCGACGGGCGCCAATCGTTGATGCGATTGCGCCACGGATACGGGCCGGGCTTGATCGTGCGATAGACGTAGTAGCCGTTGGCGTTCGTCAGCATGCGGCCGCAGCCGCCAAAGTTCGGGTCGATCGGCGCGATGTACTGGTCTTTCTTGTGGCGATAGCGGCCGCCGGCGTTGGCCTGCCACACCTCCACCAGCGCGTTCGGCACGGGGCGGCCGAACTCGTCGCGCACGTAGCCGTGGACGATGATGCGCTCGCCGATCGGCAGGCCCTCCTTGGCGTAGTTGAGGATCAGATCGTTGTCGAGCACGCCGAGATCGTCGGCATGGAACACCGGTGCGGTGGTCTCGGACAGCGTATTCAGGGTGGAGATGAGCGCGTTGCGCGGCGAGCGCAGCACGCTGGTCTTGTAGCCGGGGGTCAGTGCGGGCGGATGCTGCGCGGTGTCGCGCTGGGCGAATTCACCAGTGCCGGAAAGCGGCAGGGTCATGGGGCGTCTCCTTATGAAATCGTGCAGAGACTGTATCGCCGACAAAAAGTGAAGTAAATTGACTTCTTATCGGAAAATCGATAACCCCAAGTTATGGAAAGTGCCCTCTCAGCGGATTTGCCGTCCCGCATCCGGTTTCGCCATCTGAGCTGCTTTGTCGCCATCGCGCAGGAGCGCAACCTGCGGCGCGCCGCCGAGCGGTTGCATCTGAGCCAGCCGGCGGTATCGAAAACGCTGGGTGAACTGGAGGCGCTGGCCGGCGTGCAGCTCGTGGAGCGCGGCCGGCAAGGCGCACGGCTCACTGCGGCTGGCGAGCAATTCCTGCGGCACGCGGTCGGCGTGACGCAGGCGCTGGAATCGGCCGCCGCCGCGCTGATGGGATCGACGGACGCATCCGCGCCGGTCGTGCATGTAGGCGCGCTGCCGACGGTGGCCAGCAGCCTGCTGCCCCGGGCGATTGCCCATTTGCACGCCCAGCGCCCGCATGCCGGCGTGCGGTTGCGCACCGGTACCAATGTCGAGCTGCTGACTGCACTCAAGGCCGGCGAACTCGATTTCATCGTCGGGCGCATGGCCGAGCCGGATCGCATGCAGGGGCTGTCGTTCGAGTTGCTGTATGCCGAGCCGCTGGCGCTGGTCGTCCGGCCCGGGCATCCGCTGTTGTCGCAGCCAGGCGCGTCGGCCTCGCTGCAGGCGGTGCTGGACTACCCGCTGGTGATTGCCACGCCGGGCACGGTGCCGCGCCATCACACCGAAGCGCTGTTCCAGACGCACGGGCTGCGCTTGCCCGCGGGCGTGACGGAAACGCTTTCGGTGTCCGTCGCACGGTTGCTGGCATGCCGATCCGATGCGGTGTGGATCACCCCCGAGCGCGCTGCGGGCGACGACCTGGCGCATGGTCAACTTGCCCGTCTGGACATTGCCACGTCCGGCACCAAGGAGCCCGTCGGCCTGCTGCGCAGAAGCGCCGTCACACCAAGCGAACTGGCCAGCGCGTTCATGGAACTGCTGACGGAGCTGGCGCAGACGCCCGACTGAGCCGCCCTGCGCTCAAAAAAAAAATGCCGACTCCATGGCCGGCATTTCTTATTTCGATGCGCAGATCAGCGGTGTGCCATCTCCACGTCATAGGCAGTATCGAAGACACTGCGATCAGTCTGCCCGAGCAACTGGCTGGTGATCGTCCCGGCGGTCATCGAGCCGTTGACGTTGAGCGCGGTACGGCCCATGTCGATCAGCGGTTCGATGGAGATCAGCAGTGCCACGAGCGTCACCGGCAAGCCCATCGCCGGCAGCACGATCAACGCTGCAAACGTGGCGCCGCCGCCCACACCCGCCACGCCGACCGAGCTGAGCGTGACCACCGCCACGAGCGTTGCAATCCATACAGGATCGAACGGGTTGATGCCCACGGTGGGCGCCACCATCACTGCCAGCATGGCGGGATACAGGCCTGCGCAGCCGTTCTGGCCAATGGTCGTGCCAAACGATGCGGCGAAGCTGGCAATCGACTCCGGCACGCCGATGCGCCGCGTCTGCGCCTCGATGCTCAGCGGAATGGTGGCCGCACTCGACCGGCTCGTGAACGCGAACGACAGCGCCGGCCAGACCTTGCGGAAGAAGCGAAGCGGATTGATGCCGTTGAGCGTGAGCAGCACGGCATGCACGCCGAACATGATCGCCAGACCCAGGTAAGACGCCACGACGAAACCGCCGAGCTTGATGATGTCCTGCACGTTGGACACGGCCACCACGTTCGTCATCAGCGCCAGCACGCCGTAAGGGGTCAGGCGAATGACGAGCCGCACCAGCTTCATCACCCAGGCCTGCGCGGTGTCGATGGCGGTCAGCACGCGCTCGCCCTTCACCGCATCATCCTTGAGCAGGTTCAAGGCAGCCACGCCGAGGAACGCCGCAAAGATCACCACGCCGATGATGGACGTCGGCTTGGCGCCGGTCAGTTCGGCAAACGGGTTCTTCGGAATGAAGGACTGCACCAGTTGCGGCACCGACAGGTCGGCCACCTTGCCGACATAGCTGTCCTGGATGGCGCTGAGCCGGGCGGTTTCCTTCGCGCCCTGCACCAGCCCTTGCGCCGTCAGGCCAAACAGGTGGGTGACGAACACGCCGACCAGCGCGGAGATCAGCGTCGTAAGCAGCAGCGTGCCGATCGTCAGCACGCTGATCTTGCCGAGCGACGCCGTGCTGTTGAGCCTGGCCACCGAATTCAGCACTGACACCAGCACGAGCGGCATGACGATCATCTGCAGTAACTGGATATAGCCGCCGCCAACGATGCCGAACCACGAGATCGACAGCTTGAGCGTCGCGCTGTCTTCGCCATAGATCAGATGCAGCGCCAGTCCGAACAGGATGCCCAGCATCATGCCCAGCAGCACACGTTTGGCCAGGCTCCAGCTCGCGTTCACACGGCCCAGAGCGATCAGGATGACGACGAACGTCGCGATATTGAGTAAGAGCGGAAGGTTCATGTTGCTTTGGTGTCGCACGCAGCGATCGAAAATCGTCTTCATGGACACACCCGGCTACGACCCCGTGTCGGCTACCGGCCAGGTCGTCGGCGGCGCCAACCTGATCTGCTTCACAACGGGCCGGGGGTCCACCTACGGCTGCAAGCCGGTGCGCTCCTTGAAGCTCGCCACCAACAGCGCGCTTTTCCGGCACATGGAGCTGGACATGGACTTCGATTGCGGCGGCATCGTCGATGGCCGCCTCAGCATTGCGCAAGCCGGCCAGACGCTGTTTCAGCTGATGCTGGCCACCGCCTCGGGCGATCGCACCAAGAGCGAACTCAACGGTCTGGGCGACAACGAGTTCGTGCCGTGGCAACTTGGCGCCGTCATGTAAGGCGTGTACTCGGCACGCCTCAGGGCAACGCGGCACGCAGCATCAAGAGCAATCCTGCCCCGATGGCAGCGACGCCAATGCAGCGGGCCATACGCTGTCCCGCAGGTGCCAGGCGCTCAAGCGTGATTGCCGCTGACACGGCAGCCATTGCGCGCAGATCCATCACGCCGGTCACCAACAGGATTGCCGTCAGCCCCGCGCACGACCCCGCGCAGCGCAGGCCAAGGCACAACCCAAATTGCCATGCCGTGCGCCCAGGCGTTTGCACTGCGCGGCACCGTGCAAGCTGGCGCGCCTTCCATGCGCTGAACTGCAGAGCGCCCGCCGCAAGAACCACCGCGCTGCTGGCAACTGGCGCCACCCGTGCCAGCACGGGCCACGTCATTTCAAGCTTCGCCAACGCCGCACCCAGCCCAAAGACCATCACGCCGATCAGGGCCCACACCGCGAAGTACCCGGCGCCTGCCAACGCCGTCAGCGCATCAACGTTCGGCTTGCCTGCCAGATGAAGCGCCACGCGATACTGCTGCAGCATCGGCAGCAATGACGGCAGCATCATCGCCGCCATCATCACCGTCCACATGCAAATGAAGGACGCAGCAAAGCTCCACCACGTCTGACCGCACATCGGCATCCAGGCCATCGGCATCTCGCTCATGGCGGGCATCGCGTTGCACCACGCCACTGTCGCCGTCGTGCTGGCGACGAACAGCAGCGCCGAGACGGCAAGGAAGCCGCGCTCGGACACCCCATGCTCGCGTGGCAGCTCAACGTTGCTGAGCGTATTCGTCATGGCGACGCCACCAGACACCGGTTTCGTTGCGGCCCAGCGGCGCGCGGTCCAGCCACTGGTATGCGCCCCACAAGCCGTCGAGCCCGCGCGCGTACGTGGAATACGTGTGATACACGACGCCGTCTTCCAGCACGAACGCACTCATGCCGGGCCGGTCGCGCACGTAGGTGGGCGCATCGGTGCCGCACATGCTGGCGAACTGCTGCACGGGTTCGGGCAAGTCGGATGCATCCATCACGTGGCTGCCGCGCACGTAGTTGTAGTCGGCGCTGCCGGCGCGCTGTTGCTCTTCCGAGATCGAGACGTTGAAATCGTAGTTGAAATCGCTACCCACCGATGATGCCCACGGAAAGCTCCAGCCCATCCGCTCGCGATACTCGATCAACTTGGCCAGCGGCCCGCGCGACACCGCCAGCAGGGTGACGTCGTGGTTCGCCAGATGCGTGACAAAGCCGTCAAAGCCGTCAGCGATCATCGAGCACGATGGGCAGCCCGCCTTGTAGTCCGGCCCGAACATGAAGTGATAGACCAGCAGTTGCGAACGTCCGCCAAACAGATCGGCAAGCGTCGCGCTGCCATTCTCGGTTTCAAAGCGGTAGCTTTTGTCGATGCGCACCCACGGCAGTGCCTGCCTGCGGCGCGCGAGTTCGTCGCTACGGCGCGTGAGTTCCTTCTCGGCCTTGAGCAGTTCAATGCGCTCTGCCAGCCAGGTTGCGCGGGTTGCTGTGGGGTGTGTTGCACTCATGCTTGCCTCCGTTTTGGGTGAGTGGTCGTGTGCTAGATTAGGCGCCGACCTCAAACGGCGGGAGTGACAAGTGTGGCGGGATTCGAATGGATTCATTGATCACGGCTGCAGCGCGCGCACTCGCTGCCGGTGACCCATTCGGAGCGCTGAACCGCGTCGCTCTGCGCGACGATGCCGCCGCGCTGGCTCTGCGTGGCATCGCCATGGCCCAGCTCGGTGATCTGGCGCGCGCCAAGCTCCTGCTACGTCGCGCGGCCCGCGCATTCGGCTCTCGAGAGGCAGTGGCACGCGCTCGCTGCATCGTTGCGGAAGCCGAAATCGCCCTCGCCTCGCGCGATCTTGGCTGGCCTGCCAAAACCCTCGACACGGCATGCGCCACGCTCGAGGCGCACGGCGACCACGTCAATGCCGCACACGCGCGGTATCTCAGCATCCGTCGCCTGCTGCTGATCGGCCGTCTGGACGACGCAGAAGCCGCGCTCGCCGCGCTAACGCCGGCGCATCTTCCTCCGGTCTTGCGGGCGGCACATGCGCTTGTCGTCGCCGGCATTGCCATCCGACGTTTGCAGACCGCTGCCGCACGGGCAGCCCTGAGCGATGCCGATCGCGCAGCACGCCAGGCCGGTATCCCGACGCTCAGCGCCGAAGTCGAACGCGCTGCCCTGGTCTTGAGCGCACCTGCTGCGCGGCTCATCTCCCGCGGCGAAGAGCGCGTGTTGCGCCTTGATGATGTCGAGGCTCTCTTTGCATCGGACGCGCTGGTGGTGGATGCGTGCCGGCTTGCCGTGAGGCAGGCCGATACAGTCGTCTCGCTCGCCACGCGGCCCGTTCTGTTTACGCTGGCACGTGCACTTGCAGAGGCGTGGCCGGAAGACGTGCCCAGAGACGGCCTCATCGCGGGGGCATTCCGCACCCGGCATCCCGACGAAACGCACCGCGTGCGCTTGCGCGTAGAGATCGGGCGTTTGCGCACCGCGCTTGGTGCGCTGGGCACGGTCAAAGCGACGAAGCACGGATTTGCACTGCAACCCCACGCGACGCAAGACGTCGTTGTTCTCGCACAGCCTGTCGACGAGCAATACGCCGCCGTGCTGGCGTGCCTCGCTGATGGGGAATCGTGGTCCAGCTCTGCATTGGCATTGGCGCTCGGGGCCAGCCAGCGCACCGTACAGCGCGCGCTCGACGCGTTGGCAGCCGCCGGCAAGGTGCAGTTCTTCGGACGCGGGCGCGCGCGCCGATGGGTGACGCCGCCGGTACCCGGATTCGCGACCACCTTGTTACTCCCCGCACCGCTGCCAAGTGACTAGGATGAAGACTCCACAACCGATTCCAGCGAGCCCAACATGAAGCGATCCACCGCCGAAGTCGTGCGCGAATACGGCCCCTTCCCTGGCGCAGAGAACGTCGGCGGCGTGACCTACGATGGTCAGCACGTCTGGTTTGCTGCCGGCGGTCAGCTGAAGGAACTCGACCCCGACAGCGGCAAGACGCAGCGCTCCATCGATGTACCGGCCCATGCCGGGACCGCGTTCGATGGGCGGCACCTGTTCCAGATTGCCGAAGACCGCATCCAGAAAATCGACCCGCAAACGGGCACCGTGCTCGCCACGATTCCGGCGCCGGGCGCGGGCGGAGACTCGGGCCTCGCCTGGGCCGAAGGCACGCTGTGGGTCGGCCACTACCGCGAGCGCAAGATCCGCCAGATCGATCCGGACACCGGCAAGGTATTGCGCACCATCGAATCCAACCGGTTCGTTACCGGCGTCACGTGGGTCGGCGGTGAGCTCTGGCACGGCACTTGGGAAGGCGATACGAGCGAGCTGCGGCACATCGATCCGCAAACCGGTGAAGTGCTGGAGCAGCTTGACATGCCGGCCGGCATGAACGTGTCGGGTCTCGAGTCGGATGGCGCCGATCAGTTCTTCTGCGGCGGCGGAACCACCGGGAAGATTCGCGCGGTGCGACGCCCCCGCAAGCAGGCGGCATAGGCGCGCTACGGGGCTTTCGGCAGCGGTTGCCGTTTATGTGATGCCGCAGCAGATTCATCTGCTGCCGCAAGAGCCTCAGACGCTGCGGCAAAGTGCGTCTTGGACACCTTAATGTTGCTACGAAAAAAAACCCCGCAGTGCGGGGTTTTTTCTTGGCAGATGCGACCGATCAGATCGCTTCGATCTTCGTGGCAGCCGGGCCCTTTTGGCCAACGCCTGCAACGTAGCGCACCTTCTGACCCTCTTGGAGGGACTTGAACCCGTTGCCCTGAACTTCAGAGAAGTGAGCGAAGAGATCGTTGCCGCCTGCGTCCGGGGTGATGAAGCCGAAGCCCTTGGAGTCGTTGAACCACTTTACTGTGCCGGTTTCCATGTTGGATATCCTAAAAAGTTCTGCATGAGCCTGTGCTCACCAGGCACGACAATCAAGGAAGAAACATGGAGCAAAGGAAGCACCGCTTGGCGTGACAACCCAGAACATCGGAGTAACTGCTTGAAGATCCTGCAGGGATGGTTTCTACAGACATTTCAGACCCGCGTCAACAAATAATTAGATAATCTGCCACCATTGACCCACCCCGCACCCCACCGCTGAGTCAGCACGCCACAGTGGGCATGCGCTCTTGAGAGAACCATTGGCATGACACTCTGCTCGGCTTGCGCCGCAATCGAACTCCATAAACGCGGCGCGCCAGGCCATGCTTTGCTCAGAATCACCGACACGCAACGCATCAAATCGCCCTCCGCGCGCGCAATCACCGTCAGCACGTTCTCGTGTCCCACATGCGGTGCGCGATGGGTCTATCGCGACGAAAAGAACGTGGACAACCAAGGCTGGTCACTGGAGGCGTAGACGCCGTTCGGGGTAGCTTTTTGGCAGACACTGGATAGCCAACTACAAGGACGAAAAAAAGCCCGCATAACGCGGGCTTCTTCCGACTTGGCAGGTGAACCTCACTCCCACTCGATCGTCGCAGGCGGCTTGCCCGACACGTCATACACGACCCGGCTCAAACCACGCACCTCGTTGATGATGCGGTTCGACACGCGGCTGGAAGCGTTGTCTGGTGCGGGTTCCCACGGTTTTAGTTCGTCTCTGTCCAAGCTCTGTCCAAAAGGGTCAGAGCAAATGAGTATCCGTCTACGTGGGAGCCGATTTCAGGTTCGTGTCACTGTCAATGGTCATACAGCCGCACAAAGCTTCGACACTCTAGCCGAGGCGCAGCGCTGGGAAGCGCACCAGAAGATCCTGCTGGAGCATGGTGTAGCTGGGCGAAGCAAGCCCGTAACGCCAACGGCCAAGATCTCGCTGGCCGATGCTATCGATCGGTACAGTATCGAAATTCTCCCCGGCAAACGAGGGCGCCGGTCGGAGCAGTACCTGTTGCGGTATTGGCGAAACTCGTCCCTTGGGAAGTGTCAGGTACGCTCGTGACAGTCATCCAGACTGGGCAAAGGTTGAGGCCGAGAAGACCGACAAGATTGTCGTGTTGCTGGAAAAGCTGGATGACCTCAAGGCGGGGCGGCTCGATGCTGAAGACCTCTCTGCGGCTTTGACCCGAAACGGTCAGCTTGGAGAGGCTTTCATGGCACTGGCGGGCAGTGACAGCGAATTCCAGACGGTGGGGCGAAACATCGAGCGCTTGAAGACGGCTCGGGAAAAGCTCAGAACCAAAGGCGGTGCTGCAGAGCGATCAAGGGTTCGTGAAGATGGACTGAAACTGCTGCGTGAACTGCTCGAACCGCTGGGTGTGACCTATGCGAAGAAGGATAGCCGTGGAAGGCAGGTGACCGATAACACCAAGCCGATCGTGCCGCCGACCTGGGATTTGCCGGAAATGATCCTCGTGCTTGAACGCCAGGCAGTCCGTCTACGAGCTTTGCCCAAAGGGCAGAAGGAGCCGGTCATCGTGGCATGGGACAACCCGCTCGATGGGCCACCGATGCCCCGCCAGGTATGCGAGAACTGTGTGTTCTTTCATCAGAACGCTTGCTGCCGGGGATTCTCAACTGATTGGCAAAGCTCCGCCGTTGAGGCTGTTGGCAGACGTTGCGATCAATTCAAGCGCTTCAAGATCGAACTGATGCTGCACTGACCCGTGCTCACACTCGTTCGCCCACGAGTTTTGAAATTTCGTGGGCGACTGAGCGCAGGAAGGCTATGCCGTTGCTGGTTTTTCGGCTGCGAGCATTTCCTAATATATATAGACACCAACAGAGAGCAGGCCATCGGCCCGGCTGAACCGTCTGCTCTTCCTGGGCTCGGATTCACAATGTTGGTTTCTCGTTAGACAAAACCTTGCCGGCAACGACTGAAGACACCAAGCAGGCACTGCGACCTACGGCAGGGGAAACAGGATCTGCTCATGGATATGGAGGGAGCCGCCATGAACTATGATGCATCTCGGTCTTTGAGTATTTTTCGCATCTTGTTTAGCGTGCTCAAATGCTCTCGTGTTACTGGTTGACCACGGTCATCAAATCCAGTCTGGCATTGCTTTTTCGCCATTTCGTACAGCTTGGCACCGAGCTCAAGTAGCTGCTCTCTATCGAACTGACGAAGGTACGCATTGATTTCGTTTGCGACTTCCTTAGATTCCCTGTTCATGATTAGCTCCATTGCATGCATTTCGTAACGGCTCGACACCGCCAATGAATGGCAGCCCGGGCCTCGCTAACGGTCCGGACAACTGGTTGGTGCAACCGCTTGTCCAGCCAACTTCGTGGTCTCATGCGGCTCCCTACCGCTGACCATGGAGTTCATGATGCGCATCAACACGAATAACAGGAAGGCACTGCCAGTCATGATCGAAGCCATGGAGAAGCCGTTGTGATCCACGGCCTAGGAACAGGCGATTCTCACAGACTCCGAAGAAGGGCACGTTCACGCCATCCGGGACTGGCGTCTAGCCTCCGCCCAGTGAGCGCAGTAGCGTCGGAACCTGAGCCTTGCTGGTGACCTGTACACGGGCCATGAGGGCGTGATCAACCCGCCTCAACCCATAGGTCTGAGCGATATCTTGTTGCAGCCGGCACCACAGATGGCTGGTCACCTCAGCATCGGCCATCGCTCGGTGAGCACGCCCGGCCTTTGGCAGTTGCAGCATATCCGCCAGTGTCGATAGCCTGTGATTTTGGGCATGCGGGTAGATGCGCCTCGACGCGAGCAGCGTACAAACAAAGGACTGGTCTGCCGAGACGCCCAGAAGATCGAGCTCAGCCCGCCAAAACTGTCTATCAAATGAGGCGTTGTGCGCCACCACTGGATGATTGCCGACAAACTGGGACGCTTCTCGCATCACAGTCTGGATGATCTGGTTGGTATCCGCTTTCACATGATCGAAGCGAGCCCACAAAATGTCCGGTTGCCGCACGAAATTGAGGCCCAAGCCAAACAACGGGCTGGCGATCAGGATGGGCAACGTGCTCGTTCTTGCGGCTTCGACTTCAGCCTCGGTGCTCTCAGGGCGGGACACGATCATCGCGTGGTCCGTCAAACCGTAACGCTCCATCAGAAGCCGGTACATCTCCATCTTGGACGTGTCGAGCAGCAGCACTAGGCGTGGCAAAGGCTCATTCCTGGCAAGCTTGCCCTCGAACTCTGCAAGCAGTGTTGCCAGGTCTGCATCAAACTGATCACTGGGCACGACTTCCAGCGGGTGGGCCTTCGATGAAGCAAACTCATAGCAACAGTAGTGCTCCGCTATCTGTCCTCCCAGCGCTCGCTTGCAGACCTCCGTCACAGCGTGACGTTGAACATCCGTTAACGTGCCTGTCAGCAACAGTGTCTGGCGAGCCTTGGATAAGGCCGATTCAAGGTATTCCAAGCGCTTGTTGCTTCCCATGCAGAGATCCAGACCTTGATGGATTTCATCGAGAATCAGCACATGAGGTAACCCCATGTCGTAGGCATTCTTCAGGAGTCTTGGCAGTGAATCGTAGGTGGTCACAATCACCCCGCTTCTGGGGAGGTTCGGTCCCCAAGCCTCGGTGTAGTAGACAGGGCTGAGACCGGCTGTGGCTAGGTCAGCTCGCATCTGATCGACCAACGTAATCATTGGCCCAGCATAGAAAACGATTAAACCCTGTGCGATCCAGGCCCGAATCCACTCGACCGCTGCCGTGGTCTTACCCGAGCCTGTCGGTGATAGGACCAACGACACCTTGGCTGTGGCGAAACCCGTCAACGGTGGCAGATAGCCGTCAACCAAATCTAGATGCTGGTGTGGCACTTCGGAGAACCAGTGAAGCTTATCCCGAACGTAGTCATGGGCCCCGGGCGACAACTCCTTGAGCGGCACGGTTTCACCATCACCATGACGAATGCCAAGCTGAGGGCGCTGCTTGTTGACGTACCACGAGCCAGGCGAACCCTCACCCTCAAAGAACAAGGTCAGATACTTTCTGTCACTGCTGAGCTTGGTATCGACCAAGGTGCGGCCTCGCCTGGCAGGCTGACCACTACGGTCTGGCGCAAAGCTGTACTGTGTGACAGCGATCTGTCCCCGAACGTTGGTCATCAGCGTCTTCGTCTTGTATCCGTGGATGCGCTTGTACTCGTTGACGAGCTGAGCCTTGAGTGCCTTGGCCTGACGCACAACGGTTTCGGGCAATTCAGGCACCGTGACAGACTGGTTGTTCTTGCGGACCAAGCCTTGCCGACTCTCGGGCGTGAGCTGACACACAACACCGTCACCAATGGTCGGCGCTGCGATGTAGTGGGCCTGAACTGGGCTATGCAGCAAAGCCGGGTCAACGCCAGGGAGCAACCCCACGACATCCCCTTTGTTCGCTCCCAGTTTGTAGAAGCCCGTCTCCATGCAGTGCAGTGACAGATAGGCCGCAAGCTGCTTGCCAGGAATACGGCGATCCAACCAGAAGAACAAATGAACATTCAACCCAGATTTGAGCGGAACGCCGTCTGCACCCAGGATTCCGGCACTGGCGCTGAACTGGTAGAAGTACGTGACGTCTCTGAACTCGGTCGGAAGCCTGCTAATCACCCATTCGATCGCTTCGGGCGACAACGGGTCCATACCGTCCGGCATCTTGATGTTGTCGAAGTCGAGCATCGCCCACGGAGAACCCTCCGGATGTTCTGCGAAGTTCTCCTTCGTCTTGCGTACCACCGTAGGAAGAGATCTAATCGGCAAGTCCCGGATCAGAATGCATTGACGGTTGGCGCTGTGCGATTCGACGATCCCGGCAAGTTCCTCGATTCCATTGGTTGGGACAGTTTTGACCGAGTACAGAAACGCATTTTGAAAATTTGCCTTCTGCACAGCCCCGGCCTCGTCCCGGTAGTAGCGTTTGTTGACCGGGCGATCCTGCGAGGTCAGGACCGTGACGTACGATCCGCCAGTCACGGTGGGGGCAGTAGCCGGCAGGGCGGGTGTGGACTTGGGTTGGAAGGAAACACTTGTCAGTAACGGAATTTCCTCCATGAAGATGGAGCTAAAATACATATATCAATCTTTTTTTAATTTCTGGCCCGATCGAATTCTCCCTTCGCCGGGCTTTTTTGTTTTTTGAAACGGTGGATACGAAGCCTACGCTTCACACCGAGTAGTGCTGTCAGATGGTCTTTCGCAGCGTTGCTACGGGCACGCCGACAAGCGCCGCCAGCCTTTGTGCGTAGTCATACTTCGGGACGTAGCCCTTGTTCTGCCAAGTGTTGACCGCTCGGCTCGACACACGCAACTCTGCCGCTACTCTGCTTGGACCGCCGGCAATTCGAACGGCGGAAATTACGTTGTTCTCTTTATTCATATTTAATTAAATGTGCCGTAAAATTTCAGCACAAATTCCTTTCTTGTATTTTAACTTTGAAAATATTTATTTCAATACTTTTAATGATTTTTTTAAAGAAAAATGCCAACAGCAGACGGCACATCCTGTGCATGCCCGCTCGGAGGCATCGATCTGACGAGAGGGTTGTGCAGCGGCGAAGCGTGAATTTGTTTGCAAGGCATCTTCCCATCCTCCCAACGGCAGTCAGACCTAGAGCTAGCGAGATGTGCCCCCCGGGAAGATGGGAGACAGAGAAGCAAAAAAAATCCCCGCTTGTGCCGGGGATCTTCCGTGCGATCAGGATGGCTGGTACACGGCAGCGCCCGGGCTTAGCGAAACCTGCCAGATCGTATGGCTCGACTTCCGAGAGCGGAAGCCGAGATTGGCCAGCGCTCGACCGAATCCAATCGACGTGCCGTGTGCCTGCCCGTGTGCAGCGCACCACCGACTGTAGACTCCAAACACATGGCTGGCAGGCATGCCGCTACCATTCGGAGCGTTGACCAGGCACTCCTCGGCAAACTGCTGGACCGGACTCGCCTCGCACCTGTAGTCACCAAGCGCTTGTGCTGACGAAGGGGGGATCGTGAACTCCCCGGCAGCCAAGAGTTCTCGAAGTCCATCAACGGCCCAAGCGATGATCCCGTCGAGCTCGCCAAGCAGTTCATCCAAGAGGCCAGGCTCTTGCTCCTCGGGGTTGAACTGCCGGTTGAACGTCAGGATAATCACCCGCCGAAAGAACCCATCCGACCGATCCGGCGTCTCGGGCATGGAATTGGTCGCAACAATGAGACGGCAGAAAGGCGTGATCGTGCACGAATCGCTGTACTTGCGCTCAGCCTCGACGGGATCACCTGACACAATTGCCTTGAGGTAACCATCCCCCTTAAGGGCCTGCGTCGGCAGATCAGGCGACAAGTTGGCGAGCTTACCTGCAAGCTCAACGCGAACAGCCGCCCGCCCAAGCCGGTTGAGCATGGCATGAGACACGTTCTCCTTGCCCAGCATGGCCTCAATGACTTTGCACAGTACCGATTTGCCGTTGGCTCCCCTTCCCAGCAAGAACAGCATCTTTTGGTAGGTAGTGTCCGGGATCAGCAAGTAGCCCATCCACTGGCGCAGGAACCGAATTCGCTGGTCACGATCCGGGTCGTCACGGAACACTTCTTCCAAGAAGCGCAGGAATCGCCTGCACTCAGCAGTAGGCGAGTAGATGGCCCCGATTCGGCTGAGCAAGCGGTGGTCCGGGCTATGAGGCCCAAATTCGCCTGTATCGACGTTCAGCGTGCCATCGTTGAAACACACAAGCCGCACGTTCAAGCGAAACGTATCGGGCGGCATCCGGCAGGCGTACTTGATGTACTTGAGCATCTGCTGAGCGTCAGACACCTTGATGCCGTACCCAAAGGTCTGCAACAAGCGCTGCATCAACTCCGCCTCGTCGATCAGCCGGAAGATGCCGTTGTCATATCCGTAGAACAGTTTGCCAACACAAGCCGCCCCTTCCGGGAATTGGGCGTCCAGGAAGGCACGAGCCACGATCCATTGGGACACCTTGCTGTACTTCCCGACCGCCGCCCACGCCTCCATATCCGATGGCCGTTCAGCATGAGTACCCACAGGCGTGACACAGCATTGCGAGGCTGGGCACCCATTGAAGCCTGCCCGCTGAATTTCGGCACAGGATCGGGTAGCTTGCCCGCCCGATACCTCTTCCCCGGTCTGCAGGCGCTGATAATGGCAAAGACTGGCCGGAGGAGCCAAAGCACCAAGCACCGGGACATAGCCTTCACGCATCGCCGAAGCGGATGTGTGCACACCATCGCCTCCTTCGACGGTAGGTTCAGCGTCATTTGCCGCACGAACCTCTGCCCCCTTGATACTTTCCGTTGTACCCGCAGGAGACAGCCGAAGCTCCTGCCCGAGGTCTTGGTTGTCGGAGGCGACTGCAAAGTGGCTAGCGCTCATACGACCCCCCGCTTGCCACGATGAGCAGCGATGCCGGGCAACTTCAGGTCGTGATGGGACCAGAGCGATTGCTGGAGCGATACGCTAGATGCCCACGGCAACGGGCAAAGCCAAACAATGGGGTCGGGTTCGCTGAAGGCGGTCAGCGCCGTTACTGCGGGAGCTCCGTGACTGGGCTCAATAGATACACCGTTCTTCATCATTTAGGTTCCTTTGTGCCTCAGGAACTTGGCTAACGAGGTCCGATGTGCATGGAGCATACGTGCGAAGTCCCCTTGGCAACACTACGGTTGTCAAAAGTGAACTCCACACGTGACAAGGAAGGCTGTTTGCCGACCTAGCAGGGGTGCTTCAGTGCTCGGCAACGAGTGTAGATGACATGACACCCTCACTGCAAGGGCAGTTGGCACCGGGACCACATTCGCCCCCCTGCCCCCCAGCGTTGACGATGGCCTCGATACCTTTGATTGCAAGCAGCACCCTCACCCACTCCCGCCCATCGCAGGGCTACGCGAAGCTGGCGAAAGTCTTAGAATGCAAAACGGCTTGGCAATCACCAAGCCGTTCTTGTCCAAATCTTGTCCAAATTTGAGCTTGGACGGAGGACGAACTGAACCGAGAACCCTGTGCTGGGCGATTGGGGTGCCACCGAATGTTGGACTAGACAGGCGGCTTAACCCATTGATTTATCGGAATTTTCACTCCCACTCGATCGTCGCAGGCGGCTTGCCCGACACGTCATACACGACCCGGCTCAAACCACGCACCTCGTTGATGATGCGGTTCGACACGCGGCCCAGCAGGGCGTACGGCAGATGCGCCCAATGTGCGGTCATGAAGTCGGTGGTCTGCACTGCACGCAGCGCCGTCACGTAGTCGTATGTGCGGCCATCGCCCATCACGCCGACGGACTTGATCGGCAGGAACACCGCAAACGCCTGGCTGGTCAGGTCGTACCAGCTCTTGCCAACATCGCCTTCGCCGCACAGGCCGGCGGCCGCATCCTGCGCCGTGGCCTTCGTGCCGCGCAGCTCTTCGATGAAGATCGCATCGGCACGGCGCAGCAGGTCTGCATATTCACGCTTGACCTCACCCAGAATGCGCACGCCCAGGCCAGGCCCCGGGAACGGGTGGCGATACACCATCTCGTGCGGCAGGCCCAGCGCCACACCCAGCTCGCGGACTTCATCCTTGAACAGGTCGCGCAGCGGCTCGAGCAGCTTCAGGCCCAGCGTCTCCGGCAGGCCGCCCACGTTGTGGTGGCTCTTGATCGTCGTCGCCTTCTTGGTCTTGGTGCCGCCCGATTCCACCACATCCGGGTAGATCGTGCCCTGCGCCAGCCACTTGGCGTTGCTGAGTTTCTTGGCTTCGGCCTGGAACACTTCAACGAACTCGCGGCCGATGATCTTGCGCTTGGCTTCGGGGTCAGTCACGCCAGCCAGATGGCCGAGGAACTGCTCGGACGCATCCACATGCACAACCTTGGCATGCAGGCGGCCGGCGAACATGTCCATCACCATCTTGCCTTCGTCCAGGCGCAGCAGGCCATGGTCGACAAACACGCAGGTCAGCTGGTCGCCAATGGCGCGGTGGATCAGCGCCGCCGCCACCGAAGAATCGACGCCACCCGACAGGCCGAGGATCACCTCTTCATCGCCCACCTGCTCGCGGATCGCCTTGACGGCCTCGTCGATGTGATCGCGCATGACCCAGTCGGGCTTGGCGCCAGCGATCTCCAGCACAAAGCGCTCGAGCAGCGCGCGGCCCTGCACGGTGTGCGTGACTTCCGGGTGGAACTGCACCGCGTAGTAGCCACGCGCCTCGTCGGCCATGCCCGCGACGGGGCAGCTCGGCGTCGAGGCCAGCAGCTTGAAGCCCGGTGGCAGCTCTGTGACCTTGTCGCCGTGGCTCATCCACACCTTGAGCATGCCGTGGCCTTCGGGCGTAGCGAAGTCCTGGATGTCCTTGAGCAGGCGGGTGTGGCCATGCGCGCGCACTTCGGCGTAACCGAATTCGCGGTGGTCGCTCCACTCCACCTTGCCGCCAAGCTGCACGGCCATGGTCTGCATGCCGTAGCAGATGCCCAGCACCGGCACGCCCAGGTCCCACACGGCCTGCGGGGCGCGCAGTTGATGATCTTCGTACGTGCTGGCGTGGCTGCCGGACAGGATGATCGCCTTGGGCGCGAATTCGCGCACGAAGGCGTCGGACACGTCGTTCGGATGGATTTCGCAGTAGACGTGTGCTTCACGCACGCGCCGCGCAATCAGTTGCGTGACCTGCGAGCCGAAATCAAGGATGAGGACTTTGTCGTGCATGTTGTGGAGGAATGGAATCGGCAATCGTGTCGACTTCAGTGCCGGGGCCGTAGCCCGGAGGCGGCATGTAGCCAGGTTCTTTGCGTTGCGCCTTTTCTGCGCGTTCGCGTTCGCGCGCGGCCGCGGCGTCTTCACGGGCCTTCTGCGCGCGCACGCGCTCATGGGTGCGCACACGGCGCGAGGCGGGAATCTGCACTGCGGAAAACGCCGCCAGCACCGCCGCAAACGTCGGCAGCCAGATGCGGCCGGCGCCCTCCACCGGCAGGTGGAAGAACAGCAGCCAGACAATCACCAGCACGGCGACCGCCAGGTTCAGATGACCGACTACCTGGGCCACAGCGGTCGTCAGTTGCCCGTTGACGGTGGCGTGCCACAGCAGCCAGGCCACGCCAATCAGCGTGACGCCGAGCAGCTGGCCGTACATCGCCGGTTCCGGCTGCGGCAATTGCAGCGCGCCGAAGATGGACGTCATCGGTGAAGCCAGCAGGACGAGACCGACGCACAGTGCGACAGCCGCATCCAGAAACAGAACGAGTCGCAAAAGCGCTTTCATCATCGTCTCCAGTTGCGGGCGGCCGCCCGTGCCTCGGCCACCGGTTGAATCGGCCGGAGCGCCCGCGCGCCCCGGCGGCAGTACTGCTTGCCTTCTATCTTGTTTGTTGTTTGCGATGATCGACAAGCGATCAGTCGCGGTGATAGTTCGGCGCTTCCTTCGTGATCTGCACGTCGTGCACGTGCGATTCGTTCATGCCCGCGGCGGTGATCTCGACAAACTGGGCCTTCTCGTGCCATTCGGCGATCGACGCGCAACCGCAGTAGCCCATCGACGAGCGGACGCCGCCCGTGAGTTGATGCACGATGGGCAGTGCCGAACCCTTGTACGGCACGCGCCCTTCGATACCTTCGGGCACCAGCTTGTCGACGTTGGCGGTGTTGTCTTCCTGGAAGTAACGGTCGGCAGCGCCGTCCTTCATCGCGCCAACCGAGCCCATGCCGCGGTAGCTCTTGTACGAGCGCCCCTGGAACAGGAACACCTCACCGGGAGATTCGTCCGTGCCGGCAAACATGCCGCCCATCATCACGGTGTGTGCGCCGGCAGCCAGTGCCTTGGCCACATCGCCCGAGTAGCGGATACCGCCGTCGGCGATCAGCGGAACGCCGGTGCCCTTGAGGGCCTCGGCCACATTGGACACGGCAAAGATCTGCGGCACGCCCACGCCCGCGACAATCCGTGTCGTGCAGATCGAACCCGGGCCGATACCAACCTTGACGCCATCCGCGCCATGGTCGACCAGCGCCCTGGCCGCGTCGCCCGTGGCGATGTTGCCGCCGATCACCTGCACTTGCGGGTAGTTGTCCTTGATCCAGCGCACGCGGTTCAGCACGCCCTGGCTGTGGCCGTGCGCGGTGTCGACCACGATCACGTCCACGCCCGCCTTGACCAGCAAATCGATACGCAGATCGTTATCCGGACCCACGCCCACCGCCGCACCCACGCGCAGCGAACCGCGCTCGTCCTTCGAGGCCAGCGGGTATTCGGTGGCCTTCTGGATATCCTTGACGGTGATCAGGCCGCGCAGCTCGAAAGCCTCGCCCACCACCAGCACACGCTCCAGGCGGTGCTTGTTCATCAGGCGCTTGGCCTCTTCCAGCGAGGCGCCTTCCTTGACGGTGACGAGCTTCTCGCTCGGCGTCATCTTGGCGCGCACCGGGGCGTCCAGTTCTTCTTCGAAACGCAGATCGCGGTTGGTGATGATGCCCACCACCTTCTTGCCTTCCAGCACCGGGAAACCCGAGATGCCGTGCTGTGCCGACAGCGCCATCACGTCGCGGACCTTCATGTCCGGGCCGATCGTGATCGGATCGCGCAGCACGCCCGATTCAAAGCGCTTGACCTTGGCGACTTCGCGCGCCTGTTCTTCGGGCTTCAGGTTCTTGTGGACGATACCGATGCCACCTTGCTGCGCCATAGCGATGGCGAGCCGCGCTTCCGTAACCGTATCCATGGCGGCGGAGACGAGCGGAATGGCAAGTTCGATCGAACGGGTGAGCTTGGTGCGAAGGGACGTATCGCGGGGCAGGACGGCCGAGTAGGCCGGGACGAGCAGCACATCATCGAACGTGAGTGCTTTCTGGACAAGACGCATAGCAATTTCCTCTAGGCGCAAAATCGGATTATACGGGAATTCGCCCCACGGTTGTAGAGACCCGTGCTATGCTCGATAAATTTTTCTTCGCGCACGCACCTACAGCACCCTGCGCCACCAGCGGCCGCGCAGAATCAGCCTCGCGAGTGTTCGAATGGGAATTGGCGTATTGTGCGCCCTGCTGGCCGGGGCGATGTGGGGCATGGTCTTTATTGCTCCGCGCGCGCTGCCCGCGTTTTCACCGTGGGAACTGACCCTCGGCCGCTACCTCGCCTACGGCGTCATCGCAGCCATTGCCGCTGCCCCGATCCTTCCGCGCATTGCCCGCAAAATTACCCGCGCCGACTGCTTGGCGCTGGTCAGGCAATCCTGCAGCGGCAACCTTGTCTATTTTGTTTTCGTGGCGTTTGGCGTGCAGCTGGCTGGTGTTGCGCCCACCTCGCTGATCGTTGGCATTCTGCCCATCACAATCACCATGCTTGGCCGGCGCGATCATGGCGCCGTGCCGCTCTCCCGGCTGATCTGGCCGCTCCTGGTTGTCGCTGCCGGCATCGCCTGCATCAACGTTGACCTGTTCGGCCAGACAGCGGCAACGGCGGCCACCAACATCCGGCCGGTCTGGCAACGCATTGTTGGCATCGCTTGCGCGGCAGGCGCGCTTTTCAGCTGGACGTGGTACGCCTTGGACAACGCCCGCTACCTGCAGCGCAATCCGCATTTCTCCAGCAACGAATGGTCTGCGCTGTACGGCATTTCGAGCGGCATCCTGTCTGCCGCCTTGACCATGGCGGCCCTGCTTGCAGTCGGCACAAGCTGGATGGATACCGGCGGACGCGTCTGGGGCACGTTCTGGACCGTGAACGCTGCCGTGGCACTGGGCGCGTCGCTGATCGGCAACAATCTGTGGAACATCGCCTCCCGGCGGCTGCCGCTCACGCTGTCGGGCCAGATGATCGTGTTCGAGACCCTGTTCGCGCTGGCATATGGCTTTGTGTACGACGATCGCTGGCCGCGCCCGCTTGAGATGGCCGCAATCGCCTTGCTGATCTTGGGTGTCGGCTGGTCGGTGCGCTTGCACGCCAACAAGAAGTCTGCATAAACTGGGCGCCTTGCCGGGGGGCGAGTCGACAGGCCAAGCCAGGCCGTCGGCCTAGATTGGCGAGTGGCGATCACGCCACCGGGCTCCCGTGCGCGTCGAGGGGCCGTCGTCGGGTCGGCCAGCGCGCCGTCGGCAGTCCACGAACGAGAACTCCATGAAACGACTGCACGTCCTGTTGCCTGCCACTGCGGCCCTGATCGCCCTCGCTTGCCCGGTTGCCCAGGCGCAATGGGCCTGGCAATGGCGCGATGACAAGGGCCACATGGTCTACAGCGACGCCGCACCGCCACCGTCGGTGCCGCCCAGCCGCATCATCCGCAACCCGAACAGCCGCACGGCCACGGCCTATGAAGCGCTGTCCGCGCCGGCCTCGGGCGTCAAAGCGGCAGACCCTAATGCGCCCGCCAAACCCGGTCAGCCAGCCTCGAGCGTCGCCGCGCCCAACCCTGACGAAGAACTGCGCAAGCGCCTGGCCGATCGCGCAAAGAAGGAACAGGAGGAAGCCAGGCAGGCTGACGCTGCGCAGCGCAAGCAAGCCGAATGCGCACGCCTGCGCAACGAAACCACGTATATGCAAGACGGCCGCCGCGTCGGCTCGGTGCAGGCCGATGGCTCAATCGCCTACTTGGATGACACCCAGCGCGCCGCAGCCGTCCAGCGCAACCAGGCTGCCCTCAGCGCCAACTGCAACTGATCGCTCTTTATTCGAGGACGTCGTCTTTGGGCGGCGCCTCGTTGCGCAGCCACTTCAGCCCTTCGCGCGTGCCGGTGGCCCGCACCTTCTGCACGCGCCGCCGGCGTGCAGTTTTTGGATCGGCGATCAGCGGACCCAGGATTTCCACTCGATCGCGCGCATGCAATGCGGCATCCGGCGTCTTGCGCTTGCCGTAAACGCCCAGCCGGCAGGTATCGATGGTCAGATCCAGGCCGTTGAGCAAGCCGGACGCATGCACGGCGTCAGCCACCGTCGCCTGCGCCGGCACTTGCACGTTGACGAGCCGCGGCGGCGTGACCGTCGCCAGGCAGACCATCACGTCAATCACGGTACCGGATTCAGGACTCGCCATACACCGCCTCGGCGCGTTTGACGAATGAGTCGACGAAGGTGTTGGCAATCATGCTGAACACCGGGCCGATCAGCTTTTCCAGAATGACGCTGGAAAACTCGTAATGCAGATGGAAGTTGATCTTGCAGGCGTCCGCGCGCAGCGGCGTGAAGATCCAGAACCCGGTGAACGACTTGAAAGGCCCGTCAGCGAACGTCATATCAATGCGGGTGGGCCGCGTTTGTACGTTACGCGTGCGAAAGAACTGATGGATGCCTTTGAAGGCGATATCCACGCGCGCGTCGAGTGACGTTTCCGTCTGCTCGTAGATTTCCACGCCGCCGCACCATGGCAGGAAGTTCGGATAGTCTTTGACGTCGGTGACCAGGTCGAACATCTGTTCGGCCGAGTGGCCAATCAACACGGTTTTTTCAACGTCTGCCATGCGTGATCCGAAAGCTTTGCGCGCCGCGTCCCGGTTGGGATTGCGGCGGATTTGTTAAACTCGCTATTTTATCGCAGCGCATGCAGGGATCCTCACCCCAATGCGCGCACCGCATATTCCAACGTATGACCATCGCCGACAACAAGAAGGCCTTTTTCGATTATTTCATCGAAGAGCGCTACGAGGCAGGGATGGCTCTCGAGGGCTGGGAGGTGAAAGCCATCCGGGCCAACCGTGCGCAGATCAAGGAAGGTTACGTCGTCATTCGTAACGCCGAGCTGTTCCTGATCGGGGCCCATATCAGCCCGCTGCAATCGGCCTCCACGCATGTCCATCCGGACCCCGTGCGCACCCGCAAACTGCTGCTGCACGCCGAAGAGATCAAGAAGCTCATCGGCAAGGTCGAGCAGCGTGGCTACACGCTCGTTCCGCTCAACCTGCACTACACGCGCGGCCGCGTGAAGTGCGAAATCGGCCTCGCCAAGGGCAAGAAGCAGTTCGACAAGCGCGAAACCGAGAAGGACCGCGACTGGCAGCGCGAAAAAGCCCGCCTCATGCGCGAGAAGGCTTGAGCCCTCCCGCTCCGAACTTTACGCGCTCGGCCGCTGCTGCTTCACGATCGTCAACGCTGACGCAATCATCGTGCTCAGGTCGCCCATGTTCCCCGGCACGATGAGCGTGTTGCCCTGCTTGGCCAGGTTGCCGAACGCGCTCACATACTCTTCCGCCACTTTCAGGTTGACGGCATCGACACCGCCCTCGGTGCGAATGGCCTGACCGATCTTCTGGATCGCCTGGGCGTTCGCTTCGGCCACCGCCAGAATCGCCGCCGCTTCGCCCTGCGCCTTGTTGATGGCAGCCTGCCTTTCCCCTTCCGATTTCTGGATGGCGGCCTCGCGCGCACCGGATGCCAGGTTGATCTGCTCCTGGCGCTTGCCTTCGGATGCGGCGATCAGCGCACGCTTTTCGCGTTCGGCCGTGATCTGCGCCTGCATGGCGTGCAGGATTTCCTTCGGCGGGGTCAGATCCTTGATTTCGTAGCGCAGCACCTTCACCCCCCAGTTCGATGCCGCCTCATCCAGCGCATTGACCACGCTGTGGTTGATGAAGTCACGCTCTTCGAACGTCTTGTCCAGTTCGAGCTTGCCGACCACCGAGCGCAGCGTCGTCTGCG
This sequence comes from Ralstonia sp. 110700041-2, assembly GCF_056280165.1. NCBI lineage: Bacteria > Pseudomonadati > Pseudomonadota > Betaproteobacteria > Burkholderiales > Burkholderiaceae > Ralstonia > Ralstonia sp. 110700041-2. Next base: position 139,000 of record NZ_JBSFAI010000008.1, read on the forward strand.
CCAGCTGGGTGATGGCGATCACGAAATTGCTGGAGCCATACGATGCCCGCATCGGGTCGGTCACCTGGAAGTACAGGATGCCGTCCACCTGCAGCTGCGTGTTGTCCTTGGTGATACAGATCTGGCTCGGCACGTCGAGCGGGATTTCCTTGAGCACGTGCTTGTAAGCCACGCGATCAACAAAGGGCAGCACGATATTGAGCCCCGGCGAGAGCGTTGCGTGATACTTGCCCAGCCGCTCCAGAATCCAGGCGTGCTGTTGCGGCACGATCTTGACGCCTTGTGCAATGAGCACGATGGCGGCAAACAGGACGATGATCGCGAGAGTCCCCAGCTCGAACATAGAACCTCCGTGGTTGGGCTTGCTGGTTGTTGTTGGTTGTTGCTGATGGCTATCTGGGCGCGACAACAAGCACGTTGCCACGTACTTCGACGATCCGGAATTCGCCACCCGTGGCCGGCGCGTGCGGCGCGAGTTCGACATCCCACGCGGCGCCGCGATATTGCACGCGCGCGCGGCGCTCCGGCGACCAGGCATCGACGCGCAACATCTCGCCAATGTCCAGATTGACGTTGCGATTGCGGGCGGCATTCTCGCGCGTGACGCGCCCATAGCGCGTACGCCGCAGCCCGACGATGCCGAATACCGCCACGATGGCGGCAACGATCGCCTGCGCAGGGAATGCGAGGCCGATCAGCGCGGCAAGGCCGCCTGCGAGCAGGCCGATTGCCACCATCAGCAGATAGAAGGTCCCCGTCATCAGCTCGCCGATGACGAGCAGCACGGCCAGAGAAAACCAGACGGTCAGAGCCGACATACCCCCTCTCCCTGAATCCCATAAAAAAACCCCCGCGACGCTAGACGTCTGCGGGGGCATGTCGCTCGGCCCCCGCCAGCGTTGGACGCCGTCGGGCACTTCGCGTTCTTGTTGGCGCGTACCCTTCAGAATACGCGCCTTGTCTTACGGCACTCTAGGTCGGAATCAAGCCGAGCCCAGCTTCTGCCACGTGTCGATCACGGAGTCCGGGTTCAGCGAGATCGACGAGATGCCTTCCTTGGCCAGCCACTCGGCAAAATCCGGATGGTCGGACGGGCCTTGACCGCAGATGCCGACGTACTTGTTCATCGACAGCGCCGTGGAAATGGCACGCTGCAGCATGAACTTGACTGCCGGATCGCGCTCGTCAAAGTCGCGGGCGAGCAGCTCCATGCCGGAGTCGCGGTCCAGACCCAGCGTGAGCTGCGTCAGGTCGTTCGAACCGATCGAGAAACCGTCGAAATGCTGCAGGAATTGCTCGGCCAGGATCGCGTTGGACGGCACTTCGCACATCATGATCAGGCGCAGGCCGTTCTCACCGCGCTTCAGGCCGTACTTGGCCAGCAGCTCGACAACCTTCTCAGCCTGGCCGAGCGTACGCACGAACGGCACCATCACTTCGACGTTGGTCAGGCCCATCTCGTCGCGCACGCGCTTCATGGCACGGCACTCCATCTCGAAGGCTTCGGCAAAGTCTTCGGCGATGTAGCGCGAGGCGCCACGGAAACCCAGCATCGGGTTTTCTTCGTCCGGCTCGTAGCGGGAACCGCCAATCAGCTTCTTGTACTCGTTGGACTTGAAGTCCGACAGGCGCACGATCACGGGTTTCGGATAGAACGCCGCTGCGATGGTGGCAATGCCCTCGGCCAGCTTGTCGACATAGAACGCACGCGGGCTGGCATGGCCGCGGGCCACGCTTTCCACAGCCTTCTTCAGGTCGCTGTCGACTTGCGGGTAGTCGAGAATCGCCTTCGGGTGCACGCCGATGTTGTTATTGATGATGAACTCAAGGCGGGCCAAGCCCACGCCACCGTTCGGAATCTGGCAGAAGTCGAACGCCAGCTGCGGATTGCCGACGTTCATCATGATCTTGGTGCTGATCGGCGGCATTTCGCCACGCTGGACTTCCGTGATTTCGGTTTCCAGCAGGCCGTCGTAGATCTTGCCTTCGTCGCCTTCGGCGCACGAGACCGTCACCAGCGTGCCGTCCTTCAGCAGGTCGGTCGCATCGCCGCAGCCCACGACTGCCGGCACACCCAGCTCACGCGCGATGATGGCCGCGTGGCAGGTACGGCCGCCACGGTTGGTGACGATGGCTGAGGCGCGCTTCATCACCGGCTCCCAGTTCGGGTCGGTCATGTCGGCCACCAGCACGTCGCCGGGCTGCACGCGTTCCATTTCAGCCGGGTCGTTGATCACACGCACCGGGCCCGTGCCGATCTTCTGGCCGATGGCGCGGCCGGTGGTCAGCACCGGCGCTGAGCCCTTGAGGCGGAAACGCTGCTCGACCTTGCCGTGTGCCTGGCTCTTCACCGTTTCGGGGCGGGCCTGCAGGATGTAGATCTTGCCGTCGCGGCCGTCGCGGCCCCACTCGATATCCATCGGGCGGCCGTAGTGCTTCTCGATGATGACGGCGTACTTGGCCAGTTCCGTCACGTCCGCATCGCTGATGGAGTAGCGGTTGCGAAGCTCGCCCGGCACGTCGACGGTCTTCACGCGGCCTGCTTCGCCCGGCGCGGTGAACTCCATCTTGATCAGCTTGGAACCGATCGAGCGGCGGATGATGGGGTACTGGCCGGCGGCCAGCGTAGGCTTGAAGACGTAGAACTCGTCCGGGTTCACAGCGCCCTGCACCACCGTTTCGCCCAGGCCGTAGCTGGAGGTGATGAAAACGACATCCTGGAAGCCCGATTCGGTGTCGATGGTGAACATCACGCCCGAGGCGCCGCAGTCCGAGCGCACCATACGCTGGATGCCGGCAGACAGGGCCACCACGTCATGGGCGAAACCCTTGTGCACGCGGTACGAAATCGCACGGTCGTTGTACAGCGAGGCGAACACGTGCTTGATCTTGTCGAGCACGTCGTCGATGCCGAGGACGTTGAGATAGCTCTCTTGCTGGCCGGCGAACGAAGCATCCGGCAGATCTTCCGCCGTGGCCGACGAGCGCACCGCAAACGATGCCTCAGCGCCTTCGCGGGCGGACACGCGAGCGTACGACTCGCGAATCTCCTGCTCCAGACGCGGCTGGAACGGCGCGGTGGCGACCCATTCGCGGATCTCCTTGCCGGCGGCCGCCAGCGCCTTGACGTCGTCGACGTCGAGGCTGGCCAGACGCTGCGAGATGCGCTCGGTCAGGTTGTTGTGTGCAAGGAAATCGCGGAACGCCAGTGCCGTGGTGGCAAAACCGCCCGGAACGCGCACGCCGGCGCCGTCCAGCTGGGAGATCATCTCGCCCAGCGAAGCGTTTTTACCGCCGACGACCTCGACATCGGTCATCCGCAATTGCTCGAACGGCAGCACATAGGCGCCGTCTTGCGACAGGTTAGTCATACAAGCCCCTAAACTAAGTGAAAAACCGGTCGGATCCGCACGGGGCTTTCTTCTTGTCGTCTGGCCGTACGAATCGCTTGGCTAAATCATCCGGAAGCCCTGCCAGGATTGCAGCTGCGGCATTGCCTGACAGGCGATTGGCCCGAATTGCTTAGCTAAACGATCGCCGCTATTCTACCGTGCCGCAGCACGATTTCCTGCCGGCGTGCTGGAAAAACCCCTCGTTTTCGATGACCGACCTCGCCTCCGCATCTTCCAGCCGGACACCTTTCCGGACCGTTTTCATCGTGTCGGATGGCACCGGGATCACCGCAGAAACCTTCAGCCACTCGATCCTGGCGCAGTTTGAGATGAAATTCCGCCAGGTGCGGATTCCGTTTGTCGACACGATCGACAAGGCGCATGTTGCGGTCGCCAAGATCAATGAGGCGTTCCACGCCGAAGGGGTGAGGCCGATCGTCTTCACCACGTTGGTGGATGCCGAGGCAAACGAGATCGTCCATCGGGCCAAGGCCACCATCCTGGACATGTTCCAGACCTTCATCGAGCCGCTCGAGAAGGAACTGAACCTGAAGTCCACCCACGCCATCGGCCGCTTTCACCAGAACGCCGACACCGAGGCGTATAAAAACCGCATCGAAGCGATCAACTTTTCACTTGCTCACGATGACGGCCAGTCACACAAGAATCTGGCCGAAGCGGATGTGATTTTGGTGGGGGTGTCGCGCAGCGGCAAGACGCCGACCAGCCTGTACCTGGCGATGCAGTACGGCGTGAAATCGGCCAATTACCCGCTGATTCCGGACGATTTCGAGCGCGGCAAGCTGCCCACCGTGCTGTACGACTACAAGAGCAAGATTTTTGGGCTGTCGATCGATCCTCAGCGCTTGTCGGAAATCCGCAATGAACGTCGCCCAGGCAGCAAATATGCCGCGCTGGAGAATTGCCGCTACGAGATCAATGAAGCCGAATCGATGATGCGGCGCGAGGGCATCAAATGGCTGTCGTCAACGCACAAGTCGATCGAGGAAATTGCCACGACGATCCTGCAGGACGTCAAGATGGATCACAACAACTACTGAGCGTGGAATCGCCCCGCAAACAAAACGGCCGGCATTGCACCGGCCGTTTTGTTTTTCTGCCGGCGGGCGAGCCAGTCAGGCGCGATCACGCACCCAGTTGCCGCCGTGCGCCGCGGCCTGCGCTGCCGGCGATGTTTCCAGATAGGCCAGCGCCTGCTCGGTCGACCCTTCATGATGCGGCGTATAGCTGGGCCGGAAATAGCGCAGGGCGGCGCCCAGCATTTTCCAGAACGATGGCAGGCAGTTACGCCGCGAGCCATGCCACCAGCCGCGGATAAAACCGGGGAACCTGCCCGCCCCTGGATCGCGCTTGTACATGAAGCGAAAGCCGGTGACCAAGAAGTACAGGAGCAACAGGATCGTGGTCAGCATATGGAAGCAGCGTTCGAGATACGAGCCGCCCATGTGCCGAAAGATGTCGAACGCGACGGTGCGGTGCTCGACTTCCTCCGCGCCATGCCAGCGCAACAGGTCCAGCATGACGGGATCGGCGTGGGCGGCGTCGAGCCCCTTTGTGTTGAGCACCCAGTTGCCCAGGTAGCCGAAAAAATGCTCGAGCGCGGCGATGATGCCGAGTTGCTGCCGCAGCCAGAAGCGCGTGTGGCCGATCTTCAGACCCAACGGCTGTTCGCCGAGCACCTTGGAGAACAGCCAGTCGAGCCGCTTGGTGAAAGGCTGAGTATCGATGCCGTGGTCTTTGTAGTAATGCGTCAGCACGCCGCCATGCGAGCGCGAATGGACCGCCTCCTGACGCAGGAAGCCCTCGGCATCGGCGCGCAGCTTCGCGTCGGTAATCAGCGGCAACGCCTTGTTGTAAACGCGGCAGAACCACAACTCGCCGGCGGGAAACAATAGATTCAGGATGTTGATGATGTGCGTACTGGACGGATCGCCGTGAATCCACTGGATGGGCGTGTCCTTCCAGTCGAAACGGACGTGGCGGGCCTTGATGAAGTAATCGGGCGCGGTCATGGTGGTCTCCGGATGTTCTTGTCTGTGCGGGCTCAATGCCCGGCCATGCTCACGCGCGCGATCAGCCGGCTCAGCCATTGCGCATAGCGCGAGATGAAGCGGGACGAATGCGCCTCGATGCCGATCGTGACCACGGGCTTGTTGTGTTGAACCGCGCTGAACATGGCTTTTGCGACGGTCTCTGGCTTGAGGCCACGCAGTTGGTAGAGCTTGGTGGCGCGGGCGCGCAATTGGGCTTGCTGTGCCTCGGTCGTGCCGGTGTAGACCGTGGAGGCCATGATTCCGGTCTCTGCAAAACCGGGGCAGATGGCCGACACGCCAATGCCCTGCCCGGCCAGCTCGCCACGCATGCATTCGGACAGCATCAGCACTGCGGCCTTCGTCGTCGCATAGGCGGCAAGATCGCGCGATGGCGCAAAGGCCGCCGCCGATGCCGTGTTCAGGATGTGACCGCCCTGCCCGCGCGCCACCATCTGCTTGGCGAACAGTCGGGCGCCGTGGATCACGCCCCACACATTCACGTGCAGGATGCGCTGCCAATCGCGCTCGGACGTGTCGACAATGCCGCCGGCCATGCCGATGCCTGCGTTGTTGACGACGATGTCGGCGCCGCCCAGTTCCTTGCCGACCCAATCGACCAGCGCTTCCATCTGCTCGGCGTTGCCGACGTCCACGGTATGCGCCCACGCCTTGCCACCCGTGAGGCGGATGAGCTTGGCCGTGCGCTCTGCATCTTCAGCACGAATGTCGACGGCGACAATGGCTGCGCCTTGCTCCGCGAATTCCAGCGCCGCGCAACGACCGATGCCGCTGCCAGCGCCCGTGATGACGGCCAGCTTGCCGCAGAGCGGTTTGCGGTCGCCATGCTGACGCGCGCGTTGCAGCGCCTCGGATTCCGGCTTGCCCTCGGCGTGCTCGATCAGCTCGCGTGCCATCTCCGCCAAGCGTGCAGCATGCGTGACCGGCAGCCAGTGCCGCGCGACAACTTCGCGGCGCCAATACTGCGGTACCCAGCGCGAGAGGTCTTCGGACAACGCGGGGCTGACGTACTTGTCCAGGGTCGGCACGATCACCTGCACCGGCGCATGTGCGACACGCTTGCGAGGCGTGAACAGGCTGCGGATGAAGTTGGCGCGATACAGCGACACACCGCGCACGCCGTCGGCCGTCTGCGTGGCGCGCGGCACGATGGCGGTCTTCTCCACACGACGCAGCACACGCGGCCACGCGCGCCCGAGCCACAGGCGCCAACTCAGTTCCGGCACGATCGGCAAATGGAATAGCAGCACGTACCACGAGCGCACGAGCTGGCCCAGCATCTTGCCCAGCGACGACGGCGTCGGACGCAGCAGTCGCGCGCGCATCCAGTGCCCGACGTGGTCCAGGCACGGCCCCGAGCACGACGTGTATGACGCAATGCGCCCGCGCAGGCGCGCCTCCGTCACGAATTCCCATGACTGGATCGAACCCCAATCGTGCGCGATCAGGTGCACGGGCTTGCCCGGGCTCAGCGCATCGATGACGGCGATGAAGTCGTCGGTCAATCGCGCGAAGGTGTAGTTGCGCATCCCCTTGGGCGAACTCGACCGGCCCGCACCCCGCACGTCGTAGGCAATGACGTAGTAATCCCGCGCGAGCAGCGGTGCCACCTCGTGCCAGACCTCGCTGTTGTCGGGGTAGCCGTGCACTAGCACGACGGTTGGGTGCGCGGGGTCGCCCTAGGTCTCGACTGTGAGCGAGACGCTGCCGGACTGCACCATCCGCGCCGAATAGTCTTTGGGCGAAACCGCTGCGGGCGATTCGAACAACGCCAGCGGAGCCTCTTCAAGAAGCGTTTTCATCTGGGCCTCCGTGTGCGTCAGGCAGCGCGCTGCTGCGCGAGTTGACGCTGCTGCCAGCGGCGCACGTGCGGCAGATCGTCGTCGAGCCAGTAGGCGTCGTCTTCGGTAATGACGAGCAACTCCTCGAACTTGGCCCCGACGCCATGGAAGCCCAGATGCGGTTCGACGGCCCACAGGCCGGGGACCGGCGCGTGCTCAGATCGACGATCGATCGACCACAGCGGCGACCACCCCTCCTGCTTGCCGCTGCGCACCTGGTCGAGGATCAGGTTGCGCGTGGCGTTCAGCCCGAAGCGCGCCACGAAACGCGGCTTCAATGGGCTGTCGAGCTTGACCACGCGATGCGCCAGCACTTTGAACGGATACGCCTTGTGACGCGGCTCCACGCCCTGCTTCATGCAAAGCTGGTCCACCGCACGCGCCACGTCGGCCATCGACCGCCGCTCGCGGATCAAACGCACGATCAACTCGCGATGCGCCATCAGGTCGTCCTGTAGCTGGTCGAGGATGGCGTTTTCGCCGAGACACGTGGCATAGCCGACATCGGCGATCACGCCATTGCGCACGGGCGCCACGTCGAGGATGACCGGCATGTTCTCTTCCAACCGTCGCGACGACGGAAAGAACGCCAGGTTGAAGCCGGCCATATGCGTCAGGCCCGAAAAGCCCTGGAACGCGGTGCGGTCGCCAAACCACGCGAACGGCTTGTGCAGCCAGTCATGGACGCCACGATCGCCAAGCCACTCAGTGAGCAGCTTAGCCGCGTCCTTCTCGGTCATGCCGGGACGCAGCATGCCGCTGACGGCCTCGACGCACGCGTAGGCGAGTTGCTGGATTTCGCGAAACTGCGCGAGTTCGTCGACATGGACGCGCGCCAGGGTGGGGTTCGGCATGCCGGTCTCCTTGAGTCTGGGTATCGAGGGCGCTCGTTGGCGCCGCGATCAATGTTCCATTACTCAATGGCAAAGTCAATGCGAGACTGTTCTGGCGTTTGAAAACGCCGTGTGACCGGTAATCGACAGGAAAAAGAGAGGGTTAGCCCGCGCGGCGTTGTCGCACGGCCTCGAACAGGCAGATCGCTGCTGCGGCAGCCACGTTGAGCGACTCCATGCCGCCCGGCTGTGGAATCGTCACGGGGGTCGTCACCGCAGAGAGCCACTCCTGCGACACGCCCGCCCCCTCGTTTCCGAACACCCAGCCTACGGGTGAACTGAGCGGCACATCGAAAACAGCCTGCTTGGCGTGCGACGACGTTGCCAGCAGCGGCACCCGGAGCCGCGAATGCACGCTTTGGAACGTGCAGTGTTCAACGATGTTCAGGTGGAAATGCGCACCCATGGCGGCGCGCAATGTCTTGGCCGACCACGCGAACGCGCAGCCTGGCGTCATGAACACATCGCGCACGCCGGCAGCGGCCGCACATCGCAGGATGGAACCGACGTTGCCGGCATCCTGAATGCCATCAAGAATCACGCAGTCCGCATCAATGGTTTGCGGCAGCTTGCCTTCCGCCGTCTCCACCAGGGCCATCAGGTCGACGCCGTTGACGACCGTGGTGAGCTGGCCAAACAGGTTATCGGCCAGCAGGATGACGGTGTCCGGATCGACACGGTCGAGCACCGCAGCCACTTCCGGATGCCGGACATGGCGCTCCGAAACCAGGCATTGCACCGGCATGTGGCCCGCATCCAGATACGCCACCACCAGGTGCACGCCATCGAGCACGGATTGCCCCGCGCGCCGACGGTGCTGCGTCGAGCCCGAGAGCGCCTTGAGATGCTTGAACACCGCGTTGTCGCGGGAAGTGATGTGCTTCACGAATGGGCCCAGCGGAAAAAGGTCAGTCGTCCCAGGCGCTGCCTGCAGCGACGGTTTCGATGCTGATGGCGCTCATCCCCTCCAACGCACGACGCACGGGCGCGAACGAGCGGCGATGATGCGGCGTCACGCCATGCAGGTCGATCGCCGCCAGATGCTGCGGCGTGCCATAGCCGGCATGAACGTCAAACCCGTAGAGCGGAAACTCGATATGCAGCGCGGCCAACTGGCGGTCGCGCGTCACCTTCGCCAGGATGGAGGCCGCCGAAATGGCCGGCACCAGCGCATCGCCCTTGACGATGGCCTCCACCGCAAACGCCACCTGTGGGCAGCGATTGCCGTCCACCTGCACGAGATCCGGAAGCGTGCCCAATGCGGCCACGCCCTGTACCGCACGCTGCATGGCCAGCATGGTCGCGTGCAGGATGTTGATGCGATCAATTTCTTCGACGGTGGCTTCCGCCACGTGCCAGGCGAGCGCCTTTTCGACAATCTCGTCGTACAGCGCCTCACGCTTCCTGGCGGTCAGGATCTTAGAATCAGCCAAGCCCTTGATCGGCTTGCGCGGATTGAGAACGACCGCCGCTGCCGTCACCGGCCCGGCCAACGGCCCACGTCCAGCCTCATCCACGCCACAGAGAATGCGACGCGCGCGCTTGGCCGCCGGCTCCTGCGAGAGGAGCAGGCCAAGCTGGTCCGGATTGGGTTTGCGGGAAGCCATGGGCTTAAAGCTTACCGCGACTGCGTAGCAGATCGACCACGACTTTCGCGCCGATCTCCGCCATATTCTGCTTGAGCGTCAGGTGCATCTGCGTGAAGTGTTCACGCAGGAACGTGGCGTTGCCATGGTCGCTCAGTTGCAGCAGCGTTTCGCGCGCGAGTGCCTCGGGGGTCGCGTCATCCTGCAGCAATTCCGGCACGACAAAGCGGCCGGACAGGATGTTCGGCAGCCCAACGTACGGCAGATAGCCTTTGCGCTTCATGATCTGCGCGGTCAGCCAGGGCACCTTGTAGGTGATGACCATCGGCTTCTTGTACAGCGCCGCTTCCAGCGTGGCCGTGCCGCTGGCCAGCAGGATCACGTCAGCCGCTTCCATGGCTGTGTGCGACTGACCATCGACCACCCACAGATGCAGTCCTGGGTGCTCCGCGCGCATGGCATCGATCCGCTCGCGCAACGTCGCATTGGCCGCCGGCAGCACGAAGGCCAGATCCGGTTCGAGCGCCTGCATGCGTGACATCGCCGCAAACAGCGTCGGCCCGAGATGCTTCACTTCGGAATTGCGGCTGCCGGGCAGCACCGCAACGACCTTGCGGCCCAACGGCAGGCCAAGGCGCGTGCGTGCACCCTCCACGTCCGGCACCAGCGGAATCTCATCCGCAAGCGGATGCCCGACGTACGTGGCCGGAATGCCGGCCTTGGCGTAAATTTCGGGCTCGAACGGGAACAGGCAAAGGATATGGTCGACCGCGCGGGCGATCGTCTTGATACGGCCGGCTCGCCATGCCCAGATCGACGGGCTCACGAAGTGCACCACCGGCACTCCCGCCTGCCGCATGGCGATCTCGACGTTGAAATTGAAGTCGGGCGCATCCACGCCGATGAAGGCCAGCGGCGGCTGGGCCAGCAGGTCCTGCTTGAGTTCCTTGCGGATCGCAAGGATTTCGCGCAACTGGCCGAGCACTTCCACGTAGCCGTTGACCGACAGCTTGTGCATCGGCCAGTTCGACTGGAAACCCTGCTCCGTCATGCGCGCACCGCCAATGCCGTTGTAGGCGATGTCGGCAGGCAGTTGTGCGCGCAGCCCCTTCAGCAGCAGCGAGGCCAGCAAATCGCCGGAAGCCTCGCCGGCCACCATGCCGATGCGGCGCACCGGCGCGGCGTTCTGAAGCTGCTCGCTCAACGGACGATGCCGCGCTTGGTGGCGGCAATGAAATCGGCAAACGCGGTCAACACCTCACGGGTCGGGGCGTCATCCGTCTGAGCGATCTGCGCGGCGATTTCAGCCTTGGCCTGATCAAAGCTCAGATCGCTCTTGTAGAGCAGCTTGTACGCCTGGCGCAGACCTGTGATCTGCTCGGCCGTAAAGCCGCGGCGACGAAGGCCCTCCACGTTGATGCCGTGCGGCGCAGCCTTGTTGCCGCCCTTGTCGCTTGCGGCGATCACGAACGGCGGCACATCCTGCACCAGCGCCGATGCGCCACCCAGCATGGCATGCGCGCCGATACGCACGAACTGGTGCACGCCCGACATGCCACCGAGGATCGCCCAGTCACCGACTTCCACGTGGCCCGCGATCTGCGCGTTGCTCGAAAACACCGTGTGGTTGCCCACGCGGCAATCGTGTGCGATATGCACGTAGGCCATGATCCAGTTGTCGTCGCCGATGGACGTGATACCGGCATCCTGGGCAGTGCCAGTATGGATCGTGGTGAATTCGCGGATGGTATTGCGATCGCCGACGATCAACTGCGTCGGCTCGTCGCGATACTTCATGTCCTGCGGCCGGCCGCCCACCGATGCGAAATGGCCAATGCTGTTGTCACGACCCAGCGTCGTGTAGCCCTCGATCACCGTGTGGTGGCCGACTCGCGTGCCCGCGCCCATCCGCACATTCGGGCCCACGACCGTAAACGCGCCGATCTCGACGCTCGAATCCAGTTCGGCATTCGGATCGATCTGCGCGGTCGGATGGATCTTCTGTGCTTGCGTCATGCCTCGCCCTTGGACTTGTCTTCGCGCACGGCACACATGATTTCGGCTTCCACGGCGACTTCACCGTCAACCTTGCCGTACACCTTGAACTTCCACATACCGCTCTTCGAGCGCAGCAGTTCGGCCGTCATCACGAGTTGGTCGCCCGGCGTCACCTGGCGCTTGAAGCGTGCACCGTCAATGCTCACGAACAGGTAGAGCTGGTTTTCCTTGCGCTCGTGATCGGCCTCGCCGAAGGTCAACAGCGCAGCGGTTTGCGCAAGCGCTTCGAGCATCAGCACGCCGGGCATCACCGGATGGCCGGGGAAGTGCCCGTTGAAGAACGGCTCGTTGAACGTCACGTTCTTGATGGCCGTAATCGACTTGCGCGGCTCCAGCGAGATCACGCGGTCAACCAGCAGCATCGGGTAGCGATGCGGCAGCAGGTCGAGAATCTTCTTGATGTTGAAATCGCTGACGACGCTGGGGGTCGCGCTCGTCGCATTCGTTGCTTCGGTCATGATTGTTGCTGCAGGTCTTTGACCCGCTGTTCCAGTTGTTGCAACCGTTCGCGCATGCGCGTCAGGCCTCGGACGATGGCCGCGTTACGCTCCCAGTCGCCATGCGGCATGAACGGGAAAACGCTGGTGAAGTGGCCACCGGGCTTGGTGATGGATTTGGTAATGGATGTGCCGCCCGAAACGGTCACGCGGTCCGCAATGGTCAGGTGGCCGGCAAAATTGGCCGCACCGCCGATGATGCAGTAGCGCCCGATCTTCGTGCTGCCGGAAATGGCCGCGCAGCCCGCGATGACGGTATAGGCACCCACGTGCACGTTGTGCGCGATCTGCACCTGGTTGTCGATCTTGCAGCCCTGTTCGACCACCGTATCGGCCATCGCGCCACGGTCGATGGCGGTGTTTGCGCCGATCTCCACGTCGTCACCAATCACGGCCCGGCCAACCTGCGGAATCTTCACCCATTCGCCGCCCTGCGGCCCGAAGTCGGGTGCAAAGCCGAAGCCATCGGCGCCGATCACGACGCCGCTATGCAGAACGCAGCGCGCGCCAACAACGCAGCCGTGGTAAATCGAAACGTTCGCGTAGAGCAACGTGTCGTCGCCAATCCGGGCATCGGCGCCAACAAAGCTGTTGCCGGCGATGCGCACACGCTCGCCGAGCACAGCACCGGCTTCGATGGTGACGTTCGGGCCGATGGAGCAGGATGCCGGCACCCTGGCGCCCTCTTCCACGCTGGCAGTCCGGTGAATGCCCGGTACAACGGGGCGCGCGGCCAGCGCAACAAAGCGCTGGGCAACGCGCGCAAACGCAGCATACGGATTGGCCGCAATCAGCCAGTTCCGGCCAGCAGCGTGGCCCTGGCTTTCGAGCGTTTCCAGATCGCGGGGCGACACGATGATCGCCCCCGCACCGGAACTCACAGCCTGATTGAGGTACAGCGGATTGGAGAGAAAAGCGAGCTGATCGGCGCCCGCTTGATCCAGCGGCGCGATCGACTTGACGATCAGGCCTGCGTCACCCTGGACGGTCGCGCCGAGCGACGCAGCAAGTTCACCAAGCGAAAACGACATGCGGACAACCTCATTTGGCCGATTGCGAATTCAGCGCCTTGAGCACCTCGTCCGTGATGTCGATGCGAGGGTTCACGTACACGGCTTCCTGCACGATCAGATCGTACTTGCGCTGCTCGGCAATCGAGCGGATCACGCGGTTGGCGCGCTCAAGCACCTGGGCCAGCTCTTCATTGCGGCGCTGGTTCAGGTCTTCACGGAACTCGCGCTGCTTGCGCTGGAAGTCACGATCCAGGTCCGACAGCTCACGCTGACGGCGATTGCGATCAGAATCGGCCAGCACGGCCGAATCCTTGTCCAGCTTGTCGGACATGCCCTTGAGCTTGGAGGCCATGTCCTGCAGCTCGCGGTCGCGCTTGGCGAACTCAGTTTCCAGCTTGGCCTGGGCGGCCTTGGCAGGTTGCGAGTCGCGCAGGATGCGCTCCGAATTGACGGCGGCGATGCGCGCTTCCTGCGCCGTCGCCGGCAGCGCAAAGCTGGCTGCGGCAAGTGCGGCGAAAGCAGCGGACACGCCCATGCGGGACAACGTGATGCGCGTGGATTTCATGATGAATGCAGTCATTAGAATGCAGTCCCGATCTGGAACTGGAAGCGTTGCGTTTGATCTTGGGTCTTGCGCTTGATCGGGAAGCCCATGCTGATCTTGAGCGGGCCGATCGGCGACAGCCACGACAGACCGAAACCGGTCGAGTAGCGCATGTCGCCCAGCTTGTAAGGCTGACCCTCGGCGAACACGTTACCGTAGTCGAAGAACGTGAACAGACGAACGGTGCGGTCCACGCCCGAACCCGGCAGCGGGAAGATGAATTCCACGTTGCCAACGAACTTGCTGGCGCCACCGATGGCCACGCCATTGGCGTCGCGCGGGCCCAGCGTGCTGGTTTCGTAACCGCGCACCGAACCGATACCGCCGGCGTAGTAGTTCTTGAAGACCGGGAAGTCCTTGCCACCGTAACCGTGGCCGTACCCGATTTCGTTGTTGAACGCCATCGTGAACGACTTCGACAGCGGGTAGAAATACTGGTGCTGATAGTACGCGCGGAAGTACTGCAGGTCGCCGCCCGGGATACCGAACTCCAGGTTGGCCTGCTGGTAGCGACCACGCGTCGGCACCAAGGCGCTGTCACGCTGGTCCTTCGACCAGCCGATGGTGATCGGAAAGTTGTTGGTGATGCGGCCGTTCTTCGCGACGTAGTTCTGGTAGGCCAGCGGCGTGTTGGTCGTCACGTCGATGGTCGTGCGCTCGTAGCCGATGCCGAAGAAGACGGTATCGGTTTCAGAGAACGGCACGCCGAACTTGACGTTGCCGCCCTGCTGCACGACGCGGTAGTCCTGGTCACCCGTGTAGTACAGCGGACGGTACGTGCGGTAGTACAGTTCGGTCGAACGGCTGATGCCATCCACCGTGAAGTACGGATCGAACTGCGTCACTGCAATGGTGCGGTTCGACTTGGAAGTGTTCACATCGAGGCCGAGGCTCGTACCGGAGCCGAACACGTTGTCCTGACGGATACCGGCCGACAGCACCAGCTTGTCGGTCGACGAGAAGCCCACGCCCAGGTTGATCTGGCCTGTCGGCTTTTCCGTCACGTTGACGTTTACATCGACCTGATCGGTTGTGCCGGGCACGTCTTCCGTCGTGATGTTCGCATCGGTGAAGTAACCCGTGCGGTTCACGCGGTTCTGCGAAAGCTGCAGCTTCTCGCCGTCGAACCACGAGGCTTCCATCTGGCGCATTTCGCGGCGCACGACTTCGTCGCGGGTCTTGCTGTTGCCGACAACGTTCACGCGACGCACGTACACACGGCGGCCCGGATCGACCACCAGCGTGAGTGCAACCGTGCGGTCCTTCTGGTTGATCTGCGGCTGCGGGTTGATGGTGGCGAAAGCGTAGCCATACGTGCCGAGCAGATCGGTAATCGACTTGGTCGTCGACGAGAGCTTGGCCGACGAGAAGACATCGCCCTGCTTGAGCTTGATGAGCTTCTCCATCTCGGCCTGCTTGCCCAGCAGCTCACCGGTCAGCTTGATGTCCGACACCTTGTACTGCTCACCCTCGTGGATGTTCAGCGTCAGGTAGATGTCCTTCTTGTCCGGCGTGATCGACACCTGGGTCGACTCGATTGCGAATTCCAGGTAACCGCGATCCAAATAGAACGAGCGCAGCGCTTCCAGGTCGGCCGTGAGTTTCTGCTTCGAGTACAGATCGTTCTTGGTGTACCACGACAGCCAGTTCGGCGTGGACAGTTGCATCTCGTCGCGCAGGTCACCTTCCTTGAAGGCCTTGTTGCCGACGATATTGATCTGGCGAATCTTGGCGGTCGGGCCTTCGTCAACCGTAAACGTGATCGACACACGGTTGGCGTCGACCGGCGTAACCGTGGTCGTCACCTCGGCAGCGTAATAGCCGCGCGAAACATACTGGCGCTTGATTTCCTGCTCGGCGCGGTCGATGAGCGACTTGTCGTAGTAACGGGCCTCAGCCACACCCACGCCACGCAGCGTACGACGCAGCGCCTCCTTGTCGAACTCCTTGAAGCCGATGAACTCGAGCTGCGAGATCGCAGGACGCTCTTCCACGCGCACCACCAGCACGTTGCCTTCGGAGCGGATCTGCACGTCCTTGAAGAAGCCGGTGTTGTAGAGCGCGCGAATCGATTCGGCGCCCTTCTCGTCGGTGAAGGTCTCACCCACCTTCACGGGCAAATAGCCGAACACAGTGCCCGGCTCGACGCGCTGCACACCCTCCACGCGAATGTCCTTGACGACGAACGGCTCCACTGCATGAGCCTGACCGGCAGTGACGGTCAGCACGGAAGCCGCCAGCACGCTGAGCGGGAAGCGATGTTGTCTGATCAATCTAATCCCCTAGTTGGATTCAATCGGAATCCACTTCTGAGTGTTTTCAAAACCCTGAGTTGCCCGCTCACGCCGGTGGCAACGATGTGGCTTACCGACCCAAGTTGAATACGGTTTAGCCGCGAGTCAGAAATAACCGACTCAAATCGTTGTACAGGGCGAGCGAAGTGAGAAGCAGGATGCAGGCGACGCCGATCTTCTGAAGGACTGCTTGCCAGGATTCCGGCACGGGTCGGCCAGTCAAAAATTCCACGCAATAATACAGCAAATGCCCCCCATCCAATACCGGAACTGGCAATAAGTTCAGGACGCCGAGACTCACGCTGATCAACGCGAGAAAGCTCACAAACGTCTGCCAGCCAAGGCTTGCCGCCTTGCCTGCGAAGTCCGCCACCGTGATCGGCCCGCTCAGGTTCTGCAGAGACGCCTGACCAACGATCATCTTGCCCAGCACCTGCAGCGACAGCACCGAAGTCCGCCAGACCTCGCCTACGGCGTGGCCCAATGCGGCGACCGGCTCATCCCGGATCATCGCCGTTTCCACCTTCTGGTTGAGCTGCGCGCCAAGCTTGCCGATCTTCGGGCCCGTGGGGTTCTTGGGATCAGCCTCTGCATCTGGGCGAACGGGCAACGTCACGGGCTGATCGTTGCGCAGGATATCGATCGACGCGTTCTGTTCGGGCATGGCGCGAATCTGCCGGATGAGGTCCATTGCCTGATCGGCAGGCTGCCCCGCGAAGCGAACGATCTGGTCACCCGCCCGCAATCCGGCACGTGCCGCGGCACTGGAGGGCAGCACATCGACGACGGTGACCGGGCCACCGAGCAGGCGCAGGCCAATCTGGTCGATCACGTCAGCCTGCGGCGTACGGGCTGCGCTCGGCAAGCCATGAAGACGGACGGTGCGTTCGACACCATCGGCGCCGCGTACCTGCACAAGCGCATCGCGCCCTGCGATGCCGGCCGAGTACAGGCGCATGCGCACGTCGCTCCAGCTGCGCACGGGCGCACGCGTTTCATCGTCCGTACCGATCGCGGTGACGCGGTCCCTGGCACGCAGGTCGGCCTGGGCAGCAATGCTGCCAGGCGGGGGAGCGCCGAGGATAGGTAACGGCTCGATTGCGCCAACCCATGCCAGCACTGCATACAGGGCAATCGCGAGCAGAAAATTGGCGATCGGCCCCGCAGCCACGATGGCGAATCGCTTGTAGACCGGTTGGTGGTCGAAGGTGCGCGGGAGGTCTTCGGGGAGGATGGGCGGATCTTTCTCGGGGTCTCGTGAGCCCTCGCCCAACATCTTGACGTAGCCGCCCAGCGGAATGGCGCAGATCGTCCATTCGGTGCGGTCAGGGCCGCGCCCCACATGGCGGAACAGCACCTTGCCGAAGCCGACGGAAAACCGGAGCACCTTCACGCCGCACAGGCGCGCGACACTGTAGTGGCCCAGTTCGTGAATGACGATCAGTACCGCGATCGCAAAGACAAACGCTAAAACGGTCTGCAAAACCTTCTCCGGATGCACTGAAGGGCACGCGCTGGTTGACCCCGCGCGAAGCCGCTATGTTACCCGCTTGCTCTGACGGGGCGCTTTCAGGCGGCCGGCAGTTGCGCGCATGCGGTCGCGATATAGCGCTCCGCCTGCTGACGCGCTTGGGCGTCGGCCGCAAATACGGTGTCGAGCGAGTCGGCGGGCACGATAGAAGTACGGGCGAGCGTGTCACCCACCACGGCAGCAATCTCGGTGAACCGGATGCGGCGCTGTAAAAATGCTTCGACAGCCACCTCGTTGGCCGCGTTCAGAGCAGCAGGTGCCGTACCACCGGCGCGCAGTGCATCAAAGGCCAGCGCCAGACACGGGAAGCGGCGCAGATCCGGCGCCTCGAACGTCAGTGCACCTGTGGTCACGAGATCGAGCAGCGGAACACCGGCCTCAATGCGCTCAGGGTAGGCCAAGCCGTAGGCAATCGGCGTGCGCATGTCCGGATTGCCCAGCTGCGCCAGCACGGAGCCATCGTCGTAGCCGACCATCGAATGGATGACACTCTGCGGGTGGATCAGCACTTCGAGATGCTCGACCGGCACGCCAAACAGCCAGTACGCCTCGATCACCTCCAGCCCCTTGTTCATCATGGTGGCGGAGTCAACGGAGATCTTGCGCCCCATCACCCAGTTCGGATGCGCGCAAGCCTGATCGGGCGTGACATCAGCAAGCGAATCAACGGCACGCGTACGGAACGGACCACCTGATGCCGTCAGGACGATGCGCGACACGCCGCGCCCGAACTGCGGAACTTGCTGAGGAAGGCATTGGAAGATGGCGTTGTGCTCGCTGTCGATCGGGAGCACCGTGGCGCCATGCTCACGCACGGCGTCCATGAAGAGCGCGCCGGACATCACCAGCGCCTCCTTGTTGGCCAGGAGCACGCGCTTGCCGGCGCGCACGGCGGCAAGCGTCGGGCGCAAACCTGCCGCCCCAACGATGGCGGCCATCACGGCATCGCAGTCAGGGTGGGCGGCGGCCTCTTCCAGCGCCTTGGTGCCAGAACAGATTTCGATGCCGGCAGCTTCTGTGCCCAGTTGGTCACGCAATGCATCCGCCGCAGCCGCCGAACCGAGCACCGCCATCTTCGGGCGAAACTCACGGCAGAGCACCGCGAGCTTGTCGGCCTGCGCGTTGGCGGTCAGCGCAAAAACGCTGTATTTGTCGGGATGACGGCGCACCACGTCGAGCGTGCTGTCGCCAATGGAGCCAGTGGCGCCAAGAACGGTCAAACGCATCATGTTCAGACGCCTCAGGAAATCAGCAGCGCAGCCAGCGGAAACACTGGCAGCAGTGCGTCGATACGATCGAGCACACCGCCGTGGCCGGGCAACAGGCGGCTGCTGTCTTTCATGCCGACCTGACGCTTGAGCAGGGATTCAAACAAATCGCCGCCGACGCTTGCGGCCACCAGCAAGATGGTCAGCGCCAGGGCTGCAACCGCACCGCGCTGATCAAACTCGTGCGAGAACCACGTCGGCGCAAACCAATGCGTGATGCCGGCCACGGTGGCGATCACTGCAACGAGCACGGCACCGCCGATCGCCCCTTCCCACGATTTGCCTGGGCTGATGGTCGGTGCCAGCTTGCGGCGACCCATGGCCTTGCCGACAAAATAGGCACCCACATCGGCCGCCCACACGAGCACCGCCACCGACAGCAGGAAGGCGACGCCGTGCGTGCGCAATTCAATAGCCCCATGCACGAACGCCGGCAGCATCACCAAACCAAGCAACGTGAAAACGATTTTGCGCGTGTCGTGCAGCTCGCGCACGCCACCGGCGAGCAGCGCCCAGGCGATCACCCATGCGACGACTGCGCCATGGAACAGCGGCTGCACATCACCGCGAACGGGAATGTCGTGCCAGGCGATCGTCAGCATGACGACAACGATCGCATAGACAACCGGCCCCCACCAGCCCGGCAGGCGCACGAGACGCCCCCACTCCCACGCGGCGAGGGCTGCAACCACCGTCACGAGCCCGGCCAGGCCGGCGGGCGGCGCAAAGAACAGAATGGGCAGGATGACAATCAGCAGGCAGACAGCGGTAATGACGCGAGTCAGCAGCATGTGTCAGGCTCCGGCGGATAGCGCGGGGGGAACATCGGGCTCGAGCTGCGCGCTTGTGCGGCCGAAGCGGCGCTCGCGGTTGCGATACCACGCAAAGGCGCGATCGAGTTCTGAGGCATCGAAATCGGGCCAGTAGCGATCGGTGAAGTACAGCTCGGAATACGCAAGCTGCCAGAGCAGAAAGTTGCTGATGCGTTGCTCGCCACCGGTGCGGATGAACAAATCCGGCTCCGGCGCGTAGGACAGCGCCATGTACGGCGCGAGCATCTCTTCGGTGATGGCGTCGGGTGCAATGCCGGGCTTTGCCGTCAACAAGGCGCGCATGGCTTGCAGGATGTCCCAGCGCCCGCCGTAGTTGGCGAGGATCGTGACGGTCAGACCGGGATTGGCAGCCGTCTTGGCCTCAGCTTCGCGAATCAAGAGCTGGATGCGCGGGCTGAACGCAGACAGATCGCCCACCACGCGCAAGCGGATGCCGTTGTCGTGCAGCTTGCTGACCTCGCGGCGCAGCGCCGTCATGAACAGCTTCATGAGGAAGGTGACTTCCTCGGCCGGACGACGCCAGTTTTCGGAGCTGAACGCAAACAGCGTCAGGTAACCGACGCCTCGGCGTGCCGCCGCTTCAACGGTTGCACGCACGGCGTCGAGGCCGCGGCTATGCCCGGCCACGCGCGGCAGATGCCGTTCGGTGGCCCAGCGGCCGTTACCGTCCATGATGACGGCAACGTGGCGCGGCGTATCGGCGGTGTCGGGCACCGCCAGTGTGGAACTGATATGCATGAATCGGGCTTCCCACCGCATGCGCCCAATGCGCCGGCGGCGGGAGACGGCCTTACACCGTCATGATTTCCTTGTCTTTCTCGGCGACCAGCTTGTCGATCTCGGCGACGAACTTGTCGGTCAGCTTCTGAACCTCGTCTCCGCCGCGACGCTCGTCGTCTTCCGAGATGGCCTTGTCCTTCACCAGCTTCTTGAGCTGTTCGTTGGCATCGCGGCGCAGGTTGCGCACGGCGACCTTGGCATCTTCGCCCTCGCCCTTCACTACCTTGGTCAGCTCCTTGCGGCGCTCTTCGGTCAGCGCAGGCGTCGGCACGCGAATGATGTCGCCCATGGTGGCGGGATTCAGGCCGAGGTCCGCTTCACGGATGGCCTTCTCGACGGCTTGCACCATCTTCTTTTCCCACGGTTGCACGCCAATCGTGCGTGCATCCACCAGGGTCACGTTGGCAACCTGGCTGATCGGCACCATCGAGCCGTAGTAGTCGACTTGCACGTGATCGAGCAGACCGGTGTGGGCACGGCCAGTACGGATCTTGGCCAGATCCGTCTTCAGAGCCTCAATCGACTTCTGCATCTTCTGCTCGGCATTCTTTTTGACATCGGCGACGCTCATACTTCCTCCGAACGATAACGGCGGTCTGCCGAACTTGCGCCCCGGAAAACGACACAGGACACCGGCAAGACCAAAAAGACAATAGGCGATTTTACATGGAAGCCGCTCGCCAACGCCATTTACGCAGGGTCAGCGAACGGCAAAAAAGGCGCCTGCAACGAGGCTTGCTGCTGGCTTCAGACGTGCACCAGCGTGCCTTCGTCTTCACCCAGGATCACGCGCTTGAGCGCGCCGGGCTTCTGAATGGAGAACACCTTGATCGGCAGCTTCTGGTCGCGGCACAGTGCGAAAGCGGTCGCGTCCATCACCTGCAGGTTGCGCGAAATGGCTTCATCGAACGTGATGGTGGTGTAGCGGGTGGCGCTCGGGTCCTTCTTTGGATCAGCGGTATAGACACCGTCCACCTTGGTGGCCTTGAGGACGATCTCGGCGCCGATTTCCGAGCCCCGCAGCGCGGCGGCGGTGTCGGTCGTGAAGAACGGGTTGCCGGTGCCGGCCGCGAAAATCACGATCTTGCCCTCTTCCAACTGGCGGATCGCACGGGGGCGGATGTACGGCTCGACCACTTGGTCCAGGCGCAGCGCCGATTGCACACGGCCTTCGAGATTGGCGTGACGCATGGCGTCCTGCAGAGCAAGCGCGTTCATCATGGTGGCCAGCATGCCCATGTAATCGGCCGTGGCGCGATCCATGCCGGCGGCACCCCCCGCGACACCGCGGAAGATGTTGCCGCCGCCGATCACCACTGCCACCTGCACGCCCAGCTTCACGATTTCGGCGATATCGTTGACCATCCCTTCGATGGTGCTGCGGTTGATGCCGAAGGCATCGTCGCCCATCAGGGCTTCGCCGGAAAGTTTGAGTAGAACGCGCTTATAGGCAGGCATGGAGATCCTCGTGACGATTCCTGGTACGGGAAACAGGAAAGGGGGAAATGACGCTGCGGATATGATAACGACGTGCAAAGCGGGGACTTCGCACATCCCGCAACCTTCTTGCGCGGAAGCCTTCGGGACATTCACCAACGATGCCCGCGCAAGCAGGCTGCACCTGCAAACAGGGCACCTTTCGGTGCCCTGTTTGTTCGGCATTATACGGCTGCGCCAATGGTGGAAACGACGCCTCCCGGCCTGCGCCGGAGGGCGAATCGCCGCACCATCGGAAGCGGCCGTCGCAGCATTACGCCTGTTGCTTGGCAGCGGCCACCTGGGCAGCCACTTCAGCAGCGAAGTCGTCTTGCTTCTTCTCGATGCCCTCGCCCACCACGTACAGCGTGAAAGCCTTCACGGTCGTGTTGGCGGCCTTGAGCATCTGCTCAACGGTCTGCTTGTCGTTCTTCACGAACGGCTGGTTCAGCAGCGACACTTCCTTCAGGTACTTCTGCACGCTGCCTTCCACCATCTTGGCAACGATTTCAGCCGGCTTGCCCGATTCAGCAGCCTTCTGCTCAGCAACGCTGCGCTCCTTGGCGACCAGTTCGGCCGGCACGTCGTCAGCCGACAGCGACACCGGCTTCATGGCGGCAGCCTGCATTGCAGCGTCCTTAGCCGCCACTTCGTTGCCTTCGAATGCCACCATCACGCCAATGCGCGTGCCGTGCAGATACGAAGTCAGCTGCGTGCCTTCGAAACGCTGGAAGCGGCGGATCGTCATGTTCTCGCCGATCTTGCCGATCAGGCGGGTGCGCACGGCTTCGACCGTTTCATCGCCGATCGACAGGGCCGACAGGGCAGCCACGTCAGCCGGGTTCTTCTGAGCGATCAGCTTGGCAACCTCGTTGGTGAAAGCCAGGAAATCGTCGTTCTTCGAGACGAAGTCGGTTTCGCAGTTCACTTCGACCAGGGCGCCCGTGGTGCCCTCGACGAACGCTGCGACCACGCCTTCAGCGGTGACGCGGCTGGAAGCCTTGCCCGCCTTGTTGCCCAGCTTCACGCGCAGGATCTCTTCAGCCTTTTCCAGGTTGCCTTCGGCTTCGGTCAGGGCCTTCTTGCATTCCATCATCGGCGCGTCGGTCTTTGCGCGCAGCTCTGCAACCATGCTTGCGGTAATTGCCGCCATTCTCATGCTCCTTGTTTCAGATCGTCGTCCGGTCGCGTGCGGATCCTTCCTCGCCTCGCGCCGGCCTGTCGTCCGGTTTCCATCCGGCCGCCCCACGAAATACGACGCGCGTGGGGCATCCGCATGACAAATTTCAAAAAAAAGGGGCGTTTGTTACGCGCCCCTGTCTGGCCATCAGCCCTGATCTGCTCCATCAGGTGCGGCCTGGCACGCGTCCCGCACGATCAAGCTGCGGGCGCCCGCCTTCTTGTGTTTAGCCTTCTTGGACTTCGACGAAGTCATCACCGCCGCGAGCGGCTTCAACCACTTCCTGGACCGCGTTGGCGCGGCCTTCCAGGATCGCGTCGGCCACGCCGCGCACGTACAGAGCAACAGCCTTGCTCGAGTCGTCGTTACCCGGGATGACGTAGTCGATGCCTTCCGGCGAGTGGTTTGTGTCAACCACGCCGATCACCGGAATGCCCAGCTTGGCGGCTTCGGTCACGGCAATCTTGTGGTAGCCAACGTCCACCACGAAGATGGCGTCTGGAATGCCGCCCATGTCCTTGATGCCGCCAATGGACTTCACCAGCTTGTCCATTTCGCGTTCGAACATCAGCGCTTCCTTCTTGCTCATGGTTTCGGTCGCGCCGGCTTCCTTGGCGACTTCCATGTCCTTCAGGCGCTTGATCGAGGTCTTGACCGTCTTGAAGTTGGTCAGCATGCCGCCGAGCCAGCGGCTGTCAACGAACGGCATACCTGCGCGAGCCGCTTCTTCAGCCAGGATCTCACGCGATTGGCGCTTCGTGCCGACGAACAGGATGGTGCCCCGGTTGGCTGCCAGTTGGCGCACGTACTTCAGTGCGTCCTGGTACATCGGCAGCGTCTTTTCCAGGTTGATGATGTGAATCTTGTTGCGATGGCCGAAGATGAAGGGGGCCATCTTGGGGTTCCAGAAGCGGGTCTGGTGGCCAAAGTGGACACCGGCTTCCAGCATTTCGCGCATGGTCACGGACATGAAATTCTCCAGTCGGGTTAGGTCTAAAGCCGCCTCAGACATCTTTCGCATGCGATACGAAAAACACCCGCGGTGAAGCGGCTCGCGATTTCAAGCGCCACCGGCCACATGACCGGCAACTGCTTAGCCAGCGATTATAGCGGCAAAAACCCAATCGACTCAAGGCCTTCCGAGCCTTCGCGACAAACGGCCCGAGGCTGGCGCCGAGCGCCCGAAAACCCCGGCCCGGGCGCTTTGGTGCGATAATTCACACTTTAGCCACGACGCGGCGCTTCGCGCGCTTGCGTGCAGAAAGAGTCACAGCATGGCCGTTACCATTCACACTGCCGAAGACATTGCGCACATGCGCGTCGCCTGCCGGCTCGCGTCCGAAGTCCTGGATTACATCACGCCGTTCGTGACGCCCGGCGTGACCACGGGCAAGCTGAACGAGCTGTGCCACGCCTACATGCGTGACGTGCAAGGCACTGTGCCGGCGCCATTGAACTATGCCCCGCCGGGCTATCCGCCCTTCCCGGCATCGATCTGCTCGTCGGTCAACGACGTGATCTGCCACGGCATTCCGGGCGACAAGGTGCTCAAAAGCGGCGACATCGTCAACCTCGACATCACCGTCATCACCAAGGAAGGCTATTACGGCGACACCAGCCGCACCTTCGTCGTCGGCGAAGGGTCGATCCTGGCCAAACGCCTGACGCAGGTCACGTTCGAATGCATGTGGAAGGGCATTGCGGCCGTGCGTCCGGGCGCGCGCCTGGGCGACATCGGCCACGTGATCCAGCAGCACGCCGAAGCCGCCGGCTACAGCGTGGTGCGCGAATATTGCGGCCACGGCATCGGCAAGAAATTCCACGAAGATCCGCAGATCCTGCACTACGGCCGCCCGGGTACCGGGATGGAACTGAAGGCCGGCATGATCTTCACGATTGAACCGATGATCAACGCGGGCAAGCGCGACATCCGCACGATGCCCGACCAGTGGACCGTCAAGACGCGTGATCGCAGCCTGTCGGCGCAGTGGGAACACACGCTTCTGGTGACGGAGACTGGCCACGAAGTGCTGACCGTGTCCGCCTTGACGCCACCGGCACCGGAATTCGTACACGAAGGCGCTCCGGCCACGGCCTGATCCTAACGGGCGAGCCGCACCGTCAGCGGCAGCAATGTCACGCTGATCTCGCCCCGCACCGGCTCAACCCCTGCAGCGACCGGCTCATTCCGGTCGCTGTTTCATTCACGCTCCACTCATGCCCTCTGCTGCCGCCGCTCCTGCCGAAGAAGCCCATCCGCGCGACGCCCTGAAAACTGAGCGCGCGCACCTGTTCGCGCAGTTCGACCAGCACGCCAACGTTCAGCAGCTCGTGACCAAGCTGGCACGCGCGGTGGACCGTGCGCTCGTGCGTCTCTGGCAGGAAGAGCAGATGCCCCCCACCTGCGCGCTGATTGCCGTGGGCGGCTACGGGCGCGGCGAGCTGTTTCCGCATTCCGATGTGGACATCCTCCTGTTGCTGCCAGGCACCGCAGACAAAGCCTTGGAGGCCCGGCTGGAGGCCTTCATCGGCCGCTGCTGGGACATGGGGTTGGACATCGGCTCCTCGGTGCGCACGGTTGACGAGTGCATCAAGGAAGCCGCACAAGACGTAACAGTACGCACGTCGCTGCTGGAAGCGCGTCTGCTGACGGGCGACGAAGGTTTGTACCGCACGTTCGAGACGCACTATCAAGGCCATCTGGACGCCGCAGATTTCTTCCAGTCGAAACTGCTGGAGATGCGCCAGAGGCATGCCAAGTACCAGGACACGCCGTATTCGCTCGAGCCGAACTGCAAGGAAAGCCCCGGTGGTCTGCGCGACCTGCAGGTGATTCTGTGGATGACGCGCGCGGCAGGTTTCGGTTCCAGCTGGAACGAGTTGCTTGCCAACGGCCTGCTCACACGCCGTGAAGCACAGGAACTGGTGAGCAACGAGCGCCTGCTCAAAACCGTGCGTGCGCGTCTGCACCTGCTGGCCGGGCGTCGTCAGGACGTGTTGGTGTTCGACCTGCAGACGCAGCTGGCCGAATCGTT
Source organism: Ralstonia sp. 110700041-2 (assembly GCF_056280165.1). NCBI lineage: Bacteria > Pseudomonadati > Pseudomonadota > Betaproteobacteria > Burkholderiales > Burkholderiaceae > Ralstonia > Ralstonia sp. 110700041-2. Next base: position 165,353 of record NZ_JBSFAI010000008.1, read on the forward strand.
CGGTTACCGCCCGACCACCGCCAAGCGCGCGAGCGAACAACTCATGCGCCGCTATTACTGGGTAGCCAAGGCAGTCACACAGCTCAATACCGTGGTGCTGCAGAACATCGAGGCGCGGCTGTTTCCGAGCGAGCTGGGTATCACACGCAAGATCAACGATCGTTTTGTCGAGCGCCAAGGCATGCTCGAAATTGCCGACGCCGATCTCTACCAGCGCGAGCCGACGGCCATTCTTGAAACGTTCCTGCTGTACGAGCAGACGCGCGGCATCAAGGGACTGGCAGCCAGCACGCTGCGGGCGCTCTACAACGCCCGGACGTTGATGGACGCCAAATGGCGCAAGGATCCGGCTAATCGCGCGCTGTTCCTGTCGATCCTGCAGCAGCCGCAGGGCATCACGCACGCGCTGCGCCTGATGAACCAGACCAGCGTGCTCGGCCGCTACCTGGTCAACTTCCGTCGCATCGTCGGGCAGATGCAGCATGACCTGTTCCACGTCTACACGGTCGATCAGCACATCCTGATGGTGGTGCGCAACATCCGCCGCTTCGCCATCGTCGAGCACACGCACGAGTTCCCGTTCTGCAGCCAGTTGATGGCGAACTTCGACAAGCCGTGGGTGCTGACCGTGGCGGCGCTGTTCCATGACATTGCGAAGGGGCGCGGCGGTGACCACTCCGTGCTCGGCATGTCCGACGCACGCCGCTTCTGCAAGGAACACGGCATCGCCAAGGAAGACGCCGACCTGATCGTCTGGCTGGTCGAACACCACCTGACCATGAGCCAGGTCGCGCAGAAGCAGGACCTGGGCGATCCCGAAGTCATCCGCCATTTCGCTGATCTGGTCGGTACCGAACGCCGGCTGACCGCGCTGTATCTGCTGACCGTTGCCGACATCCGCGGCACCAGCCCAAAGGTGTGGAACGCCTGGAAGGGCAAGCTGCTGGAAGACCTGTATCGCATGACGCTGCGAGTGCTCGGCGGTGCCACCACCGACCCGCACGCCGTGCTCGAAGGCCGCAAGGAAGAAGCGCGCGCGCTGCTGCGCCTGGCCGCGCTGGACGACACCGCGCACGAGGCGCTGTGGAAACAGCTCGACGTGGGCGTGTTCCTGCGCCACGACGCGCGCGATATCGCCTGGTTCACGCGGCACTTCTACAACCGTGTCGACACGACGATCCCGATCGTGCGCGCACGCATTTCACCGGCGGGCGTGGGCTTGCAGGTGGCTGTGTACTCGCCGGATCGGCCCGATCTTTTTGCGCGCATCTGCGGCTACTTCGAACGCAAGAGCCTGACGATCCTGGACGCCAAGATCCACACCACCAAACACGGCTACGCGCTCGACACCTTCCAGGTGGCCGACCCCAGCAGCGGCCTTGTGGAGCCCGGGCATTACCGCGACATCATCACGCTGGTCGAACACGAACTGGCCGAACAGATCTCGCGCGAAACCGCCCTGCCGGAGCCGCCGCGGGGGCGCATCTCGCGCCAGTCGCGCAGCTTCCCGATCAAACCGCGCGTCGACCTGCGGGCGGACGAGCGCGGCCAGTATTACCTGCTCTCCATTTCCGCGACCGACCGCACCGGTCTGCTCTACGCCATTGCCCGCGTGCTCGCACACCGCCGCGTGTCGGTACACACCGCGCGCATCAACACGCTTGGCGAGCGCGTGGAAGACATCTTCCTGGTCGACGGCACGCGCCTGACCCAGGACAACAAACTGCAGCTCGAACTTGAAAGCGAGCTGCTTGATGCGCTCGCCATCTGAGCGCCAGCCTTACCGGTCTAGATTCATGACTACCGATTCCGATGATTTTCCGGGCGACGACGACAAGCACCGCGCCAGCGACCCGACTCAGCGCGCCACCCGCCCGGGCAAGCGCGCCACGCTCGGCGTGCGCCGCGACGACGAAGGCAATGCCGTACGCTCCACCACCGGCAAGCCGCTGCGCTCATCCGACCTGAACCGCGAGCGCCAGCCGCTGCGCCCATCGCAGCGCCGGCCCAAACCGGAAGAAGGCGCCGGTAAGCCGCCGCGCCCCGCGCGCCCCCCGCGCCGCGACGACGACGGCCAGACGCGCGAAGCCAAGCCGCGCCGCATGCAAGGCGATCGCCCGCCGCGACGCTTTGATGATGAGCGCCCGCCGCGTCGATTCAACGAAGAGCAACGACCGCCCCGCCGCTCCGACGACGAGCGTCCGCCGCGACGTTTCGAAGATCGCCCACCTCGCCGGTTCGACGACGAGCGTCCGCCGCGCAGGTTCGACAACGACCGTCCCCCGAGACGCTTTGACGATGAGCGCCCGCCGCGCCGGTTCAGCGACGACCAACGGCCGCCTCGTCGTTTCGATGAGGAGCGCCCACGCCGCTATGGCGACGATCAACGCGCGCCGCGTCGTGATGGCGACCAACGCCCTCCGCGACGCTTTGACGAAGAGCGCCCGCCACGCCGGTTCAATGACGAGCAGCGGCCACCGCGCCGCTTCGACGAAGAGCGCCCCCCGCGCAAGTTCGGTGACGATCAGCGCCCGCCCCGTCGTTTCGATGACGAGCGCCCGCGCCGCTATGGCGACGATCAACGCGCACCGCGTCGTGATGGCGACCAACGTCCGCCGCGCCGCCTTGACGACGAACGCCCCCCGCGCCGGTTCAGCGACGACCAACGTCCGCCCCGTCGTTTCGATGACGAACGCCCGCGCCGCTATGGCGACGATCAACGCGCGCCGCGTCGCGATGGCGACCAGCGGCCTCCACGACGCTTTGACGATGAACGCCCGCCGCGCCGATTCGACGACGAGCAACGGCCGCCGCGGCGCTATGGCGATGACCGGGCTCCGCGTCGCTTCGATGACGAACGCCCTCCGCGTCGTTTTGACAACGACCGACCACCGCGTCGCTTCGATGATCGTCCGGCACGTCCGCAACGGCCCGAGCGCGAGCGTGAGGAACGCGCTCCGCGTCACGCCGAGGAGCAGGCACCGCGCCCGGCGCAGCAGACCGAATCGAGCGGACTGGTCCGTCTGTCCAAGCGCATGTCCGAACTGGGGCTGTGCTCGCGCCGGGAGGCCGATGAATGGATTCCGCGCGGCTGGGTGCTGGTGGACGGCGAGCCCGTCACCGAACTGGGTTCGCGCGTCAAGCCGGATGCGATCATCGAGATCCATCAAGCTGCGAGATCCGAGCAAGGCGAGCGCGTCACCGTGCTGATGCACAAGCCGGTCGGCTATGTGTCAGGCCAGGCGGAAGACGGCTATCAGCCGGCGGTTTCGCTGTTCGTGCCGGAAAACCAGTGGGAAGCCGACCCCACGCGCAAGCGCTTCGCGCCGTGGCAGCGCAGGGCGTTGGCGCCGGCCGGTCGACTGGATATCGACTCCACCGGCTTACTGGTGTTGACGCAGGACGGCCGTGTGGCGCGCCACCTGATCGGCGAGGATTCGACGGTCGAGAAGGAATACCTGGTGCGCGTGGTATGGCATTCGCCGGACGGCGTGGTCGAGCGCGACATCTCCAAGGTCTTCCCGGAAGAGCTGATGGAGAAGCTGCGCTTTGGCCTGTCGCTCGACGGCGAAGCACTCAAGCCCGCGAAGGTGAGTTGGCAGAACGAAGAGCAGCTGCGCTTCGTGCTGCGCGAAGGCAAGAAGCGCCAGATCCGCCGCATGTGCGAACAGGTGGGACTGGAGGTGGTGGGCCTCAAGCGCATCCGCATGGGCAGCATCGTGCTGGGCGACCTGCCGGTCGGTCAGTGGCGCTTCCTGGGGCCGTTCGAGAAATTCTGAGGCAGCCTCTGCCACAAAGAAAGAACCGGTCAACGCATTGCACGCTGACCGGTTTTTTTGTGCCCGCTGTCTACATTACAGATGCGGCGCCTGACAAGCTGCACCCGCGGTGTTGGCCGATGCAGGCATGCCGAACACAGCTTGCGCGCCGCAGCGCGAGCCGAACATCTTCGCCTGGTCGTGGCCTACGCCAACCACTTCGTGCGCCTGGTGATTGACGCGCTTGCGTCCCGCCATGTGGCGCTCGTAGCGCCAGTAGTTGCGTGCGCGATCCACGCGCGTCGGGCCTTCGGCCTCGGCACCGCACAGCTTGTCGAGCACGCGGTGGTTCGGATCGTTGTCGCTCGTGCCGGCAAGGTACGTCACGTGGCGCTGCGCGTAGCGGTTGAACAGCTGGCGGCCGGTCTTGCCGGCGGCATACGGAACCATGTCGACCATGCCGTACTTGTAGTGATCGTAGTCGGGGCAGACGCTGGTGCTGTAGCGCGCAAAGCCCTTGCCGCTCGGACGCTCCGGCGTGAAATACAGATATGACGAGGGGTTGGCGACCACGTAGCGCAGGTCGATGCCGCGCTTGCGGATCACCTCGTCGACGTTGTTGAGCACAGCGTAGCGTTGCACGATCTGGCCACCGCCCGAGTGGCCTGCCACCGTTACGCGCTTGACGTTGGGCGCGCGTGCCGGGTCGGTCACGTAGCCGATCAGGTCATCCAGCACCTTGAGCGAACTCAGGTCCGTGTAGGGTGCGTTGGTGGCGTTGAAGCCCCCGATCCAGCCGTCCACCGACCACACGGGCATGCCGTCGAAACCCTTGCCCTCATCGGGCGTGCCGGGAAAGTTCGGGGCAATCAGCAGGACCTCGTCGGGATTGCGGCCGCTGGCCTGGAGCAGATCGGCGCCAGCGGTGTAGTAGTCGTTTCCGTTGCGCTGCAGGCCGTGCTGAACGAATACGACTTCGCGGATGCCGCTCAGGTCGCCATCAAGCGGATGGTTTGCATAGACAGGGAAATCGTAGGCCACCGCATCCGTACCCAGACGCACGCGTTGCCAGACTGGGCTCTGAGCCTTCTGGGCAACCGGTGCGGCCGCCGGCGTTTCCGGTGCCTGCGGCCCCGCGCACGCCGCCACCCCCAGCATCGCCGTCATGGCCACACCAAGCGCCAGCCGGCGCCAGCCCCTCAAACCATCTCGCCTCATATCGTCTCCGTGGTGGATGAAACACGCGTCCACCCGCCCCCGCAGATGCGACGCTGCCGCAGTCTCGATCAGTCGTCGTGATTGGCGGGCAATTCCGGGAACAGCACTTCGGTAAAGCCGAAGCGGGTGAAGTCCTTCACGCGCATGGGATACAGCACGCCCTGCAGGTGATCGCATTCGTGCTGGACGACGCGCGCGTGGAAGCCCTCGGCAATACGGTCGATGGCGTGGCCGTGCTGGTCGAAGCCGGTATAGCGCAGGCGCGTGTAGCGCGGCACCACACCGCGCAGGCCGGGTACCGAGAGGCATCCTTCCCAGCCCTCTTCCATCTCGTCCGACAGCGGCTCGATGGTGGGGTTGATCAACACCGTCTTCGGCACGGCCGGTGCATCCGGATACCGGTCGTTACGATCGAACCCGAAGATGACGACCTGTAGATCCACGCCGATCTGCGGGGCTGCCAGACCGGCACCGCGCGCCGCATCCATGGTGTCGAACATGTCTTCGATCAGGGCAGTCAGTTCGGGCGTGTGGAAACGCTCGACCGGCTTGGCAACGCGCAGCAGCCGGCTGTCGCCCATCTTGAGGATGTTTCGGATCATGCCTGGTCTCCCGCCGGTTTTTTTAACAGCGCGAGCATACCCGCTTCGTCCAGAACCTTCACGTTCAATTCTTCGGCTTTGGCGAGCTTGCTGCCGGCATCTTCTCCGGCGACAACGTAGTCGGTCTTTTTCGACACCGAACCCGATACCTTGGCGCCTGCCGCTTCCAGCATGGCCTTGGTTTCGTCACGCGTGAGGTTCGGCAATGTGCCGGTCAAAACGACCGTCTTGCCGTCCAGCACGCCTTCTTCGGCGGCCTCAGCAGGCATGGCAGCGAGCAACTCGCCGCGCAGCGCGTCGAGCTTCGCCAGTTGCGCGCGATGGTCGTGCGAGGCGAGCCATTCAAGCAGCGATGCAGTCACATCCGCAGGCAGGCCAGCCAACTGATCGGGCTCAACGCTGGCCAACTGGGCAAGCGTTGGCGCTGCCACGGCCAATTGCTTTGCGCGCGTGGCGGTCAGCTTGGGCACGCCCAGCGTGGCGTACAGTTCGGCCGGCTCCAGCTTCTCGCGCAGCTTCGCGTTGGGCGCATGCTCGCCTTGCGGTGCAACACCGGCTTCGAGCAGCGCATCGAGCGCCTGCTGGTTCTTCGGCTCGGCAAAGAAATCGGCGATGGCTTCAGCCACCGTGGCACCCACATCGGGCAGCGCCAGCAGCAGCGGCGCAGGCGCACGCCGGATCATGGCCAGGCTGCCGAGCCAGTCGGCAAGCGTCTTGGCGGTCGACTCGCCCACGTGGCGAATGCCCAGCGCAAACAGGAAGCGCGCCAGCGGCGGCGTCTTGCTGGCCTGGATGCCCTCCAGCAGATTCTCGGCCCACTTGGTGGCGATCTTGCCTGCGGAAACCGTCTCGGGCGTCACGCCATCACGTTCGTCCGCACGGCGCTTCATCTCCAGAAAATCTTCGAGCGTGAGCTTGTACAGGTCGGCAATGCCGTGCACGTAGTCCAACTCGACCAGGTTGTCGATGTAACGCTCGCCCAGGCCTTCGATGTCCATCATGCGGCGACCGGCAAAGTGGCGGATCGCCTCCTTGCGCTGCGCCGAGCAGAACAGGCCGCCGGAGCAACGGGCCACCGCCTCACCCTCTTCGCGCACGACGTGCGAGCCGCAAACCGGGCACGTCTTCGGCAGTTCGAATGGCGGGTACTTGGGCTGCTGCTGCGGATTGAACAAGTCGCTGCCCGGGACGTCATCCAGTGGGCGGCGATCAAGCACCACACTCACCACCTCGGGAATCACGTCGCCCGCGCGCCGCACGATCACGGTGTCGCCCACGCGTACATCTTTGCGGCGCACTTCGTCTTCGTTGTGCAGCGTCGCATTGGTGACCGTTACCCCGCCAACAAACACCGGCACCAGCCGCGCCACCGGCGTGATGGCGCCCGTTCGGCCGACTTGCACGTCAATAGATTCGACCGTGGTCAGCGCTTCCTGCGCCGGATATTTGTGCGCAACCGCCCAGCGCGGCTCACGTGAGCGAAAGCCGAGTTCACGCTGCAACGCGAGCGAGTTGACCTTGTAGACGACGCCGTCGATGTCGAACGGCAAGCTGTCGCGCTTGGCCCGGATGGCCTCATGGAATCTGACCAGGCCTTCACCGCCCGCCACAGCCGCGCGTTCATTACTGACCGGGAAACCGAACGCCTGCAGCACGTCGAGCATGCTGGAATGCGTGCCGGGCATGCCCTTCCAGCCGGCCACTTCGCCCAGCCCATAGGCGAAGAACGACAGCGGGCGCTCGGCAGCCATCTTAGGATCGAGCTGGCGGACGGCACCGGCTGCGGTATTGCGCGGGTTGACGAAGGTCTTGTCACCGCGCTCTCGCTGGCGGGCGTTGAGCTTCTCGAAGTCGTCGCGGCGCATGTAGACCTCGCCGCGCACTTCCAGCACGTCGGGCACGTGGCCATCAACTGGCGACAGCCCCAGCGGAATCTGGCGGATCGTGCGGATGTTCTGCGTGACGTCTTCGCCGGTGGTGCCGTCGCCGCGCGTGGCCGCCTGCACGAGATAACCACGCTCGTAACGCAGGTTGATCGCCAGGCCATCGAACTTCAGCTCGGCGGCGTATTCCACGGGCGGATCGGTGTCATCAAGGCCCAGCTCGCGCCTTACGCTGGCGTCGAACGCGCGCGCGCCGTTTGCGGTGGTGTCGGTCTCGGTGCGGATCGACAGCATCGGGATGACATGCCTGACCGCCGCAAATTCGGGCAGGACAGCGCCACCGACCCGCAGCGTGGGCGAATCGGGTGTCTTCAGCTCGGGGTGTTCGGTTTCCAGCGCTTCCAGCTCGCGATAGAGCCGGTCGTATTCAACGTCGGGCACACTGGGCTGGTCGAGCACGTAGTACTCGTGGGCGTAGCGGTTCAGCTCGGCGCGCAGCCAGGCTGCCCGCGCCTCGGGCCGGTCTTTTGAGGGCGGTCCGGACGCGGGTTCTGCAGTCTTGCTCATCGTGCGTCCGTCAGTGGCTGAACAGGCGCACCGCGGTGCTGGAACCGGCCGGGATGCCGCGCGATTCGAGCTTGTCATACAGCACCCGCAGATGCTTCTGGATGGCGACGAACGATTGCTCCGTCAGCGGACGCAGGTTGTCATCCACGACCTGCGCACCCATGCGCTGCGACAGCGTGTAGGCGTATTCGCACACCAGCTTGAACGGCTTGCTCGACTCTTCCGCCACCGGCACATCGAGCAACAGCGTGATCTGTCGGCCGGCCTTGATGGTCAGGTCATCGCGCAGGAAATTGGTGTCGCCAAACTGCAGCGTGAACAGTGCGCGCTGCACACCGTCGCCCCCCGCATGGAAGCGCGTGAAGCGCGTGCCGTCACGCGAGAGCACGAGGCCGTCTTGCGTGGCCACCGTCTGCACGTATGCTGCCGACCATGGGGCGCCGTCGGAGATCACGCTCACGCCCAATTGCACATCGCACTCGGCGGCAAACGCGTCGAGTTCGCGCGCGTTGGAAATCGTCTCGTTCATGTCCGGCAGTTCCGGCACGGCATCTGCCGCCTCCGACAGCGGATCGATCGCGTTGATGAATTCCGAGAACTCCAGCGCATTCAGCGGGCCCGTGCGATTGGCCAGTTGCACGGCCACCTGCACGTCCAGGTAGCGCTGCCCGGCGCGGATGGCTTCCCACGCATTGGCGGCGGGGTTCAAGCCTTCCACGTGGATCTGCTTGGTGCCTGCGCGGCGCAGCTTGGCGAGCGACGGCAGCAGACGGTCGCCCGACACTTCTCGATCCGGGTGCAGCGGCACGATGCAGTCGATCAGCGGATCGATCACGCCATTGGCCGGCTCCAGCGAACCCGGGGCGGGTTCGGCAATCTCTCCGGCCTCGGCGGCTTCGAGCGCGGCATCGTCGCCCGAGGGTGTGAGTTCGGCGCCAATCACGCCGGCTTCGGTTTCGGCGCTGCCCGTGGCGGGCGTGTGCGTCTTCGCCGAGAAACCGGGCTCGAGACGCGGTTCGACGCGGTTGATTTCGTCGCGCTCGCCACCGAGGGCCGGTTCGGCGCGCTCGGTCCAACCGTCGCCGCGCGGTGTCTCGTCGACGGGCGGGTTGTACGCCTCGGGGCCTCGCGCCTTGCGGATCTGCCACTGGTTGTACACAACGATCACCAGCACAAACACCACGCCGGCGCCCAGCAGGGCCATCACCAGGTTGTTGTCCTGCATTTATGCAGCCTCCGCCATGGTCAGCGCGGCATCCATATCCACCGCCACGATCCGGGACACACCTTGTTCCTGCATGGTCACACCGATGAGCTGTTGCGCCATTTCCATCGCAATCTTGTTGTGAGAAATAAAAACGAATTGGGTCTTGTCGGACATGCGCTTGACCATGTTGGCGTAGCGCTCGGTGTTGGCGTCGTCCAGCGGCGCGTCCACCTCGTCGAGCAAACAAAACGGGGCCGGGTTCAGCTGGAACATCGCAAACACCAGCGCAATCGCGGTCAGCGCTTTCTCGCCGCCCGACAGCAGGTGAATGGTCGAGTTCTTCTTGCCCGGCGGCTGCGCCATCACCTGCACGCCCGCGTCGAGAATCTCCTCGCCGGTCATCATCAGCTTGGCCTGGCCGCCGCCGAACAGCGTCGGGAACAGCTCGCCAAAGTGATAGTTGACCTGGTCGAACGTGCCTTGGAGCAGCGCGCGCGTTTCCTGATCGATCTTGCGGATGGCATCTTCCAGCGTGGTGATGGCGTCGGTCAAATCGGCCGATTGCGCATCCAGGAAGCCCTTGCGCTCGCGCGCCGCCGCCAGCTCGTCGAGCGCGGCCATGTTGACCGGGCCGAGCGCGTTGATGGCGTTGTTGATGCGCGTGACTTCACCTTGCAGGTACGAAGGCTTCAGGTCGCCGGTCAGGCGTTCGGCCAGGACGGCCTCGTCCACGTTGGCAGCGGTGAGCTGCTCGGTGAACTGCTCCTGGTTCAGGCGCGCGGCCTGCTCCTTCAACTGCAGCTCGGTAATACGATCGCGCAGTGGTTGCTGGCCGCGCTCGGCGCTCAGGCGTTGCTCGTCGTGCGTGCGCAGTTGTGCGGTGAGTGCATCCAGTTCCATGCGCGCCAACCCGAGCTTTTCTTCCTTCTCGGCACGGCGCTCCAGCGCTTCCTGCAAACCGGTATGCGCGGTCTGCTCGTTGATGGTCTCCAACTCTGCGCGCGCGTTCTCCAGCGTCAGCACGATCTGCTGCGCCTGATCGCTCGCCACCTGGATGTTGCGCTTCAGTTCGGCAATGCGGTTCTGCAGATTGCGCTCGGCAAAGTGGGCTTCCTGTGCGCCGCGCTCCTGGTCGCGCAAGGCGTTGCGCGCATCGCTCAGGCGAACTTCGAGCGCCTCGAACGCCTGCTGGCTGTCTTCAAAGCGCGCCTGCATATCGGCGAGTGCCGCATCGTGCTGTTCGAAGGCCGCTTCGGACTCGGCACGGATGGCACGCTGCTCTTCGATCTGCGCGCGAATCTCTTCCAGCTCGCTGTCGATCTGGCCGCTGCGCGCGTTGTAGCGCTCCATCGCTTGCGACAGCTTGAGCACGTCCATCTGCAGCACGTGCACGCGGCGCGTGGCCTGCTCGGCGCGGGCCCGCACCTGCGTGAGGTTTTGGCTGGCCTGGCTGTACGCCGCTTCGGCGCGCACGGCAGCGCTCTTAGCCTCGTCGGCCAACAGCATCTGCGCACGCACCTGTTTGTGCAGGTTTTCGATTTCCTGCGCACGCGCCAGCATGCCGGCCTGCTCGGAATCAGGCGCGTACAACTGCACCGACGACCGGCCAATCAAGTGCCCGGCCTTGATGACGAACGTGCCGCCTTCCGGCAGCGTCTGACGCGCGGCGAGCGCGGCCTGCATGTCGTCGGCGACATAGACGTCGGCCAGCCAGTCTTGCAGCACGGCACGAATGCCCGGCTCCGTCACTTGCACCAGCGACATCAGCGGACGCAGCCCCGCCGGCGCTTCCACCGGACGCGCTGCAGGCGGCGGCGCATAGAAGGCGAGCTTGGCGGGCGGCGCGTCAGCCGCAAACGCCTTGATCCAATCGAGGTTGGAGACTTCGAGCGCGCCAAGCTTTTCACGCAGCACCGCTTCGAGCGCGGGCTCCCAGCCCTGCTCGATCTGCAGCTTCTTCCAGAAGCGCGGCAGCTCGCTCAGTTCATGCTTGGCCAGCCACGGCTGGACCTTGCCGTCGGTCTGCACGTTCTCCTGCAGTTGCTTGAGCGCGGCAAGGCGGGCTTCCAGGCTGGCAATGGCGGCGGCTTCCGATTGCACGCGGTCTTGCGCGGCACGGCGTGCCTCGTCGAGCTGCGGCACCTGTGTCTCGGCGTCTTCCAGCGCGGCCTGCGCTTCGGCCAACACTTCTTCCTGCTCAGCCAGTTCGGCACGCAGCGTTTCGAGTTGCACGTCATCCGGCTTGTCGAGGCCGGAGGACTCCTGCGTCAGACGTTCGCGGCGCTGCTCAAGCTGCAGCAGGGCCTGGTCGGCATTGCGCTGGTGCGCGGCTTCGAGCTTGAGCGCCTGTTCCGACTGCAGGATCGCGGCGCGCTGATCGTTCAGCGCGGTCTGCGCGTCCCGCCATTGCGCCTCCATGCCGGGCAGTTCGTCGGCTTTGCGCGCGACGTCTTCGGCGGCCTGCGCGGCACGCTCCTCGGCCATGGCCAACTCTTCCTCGGCCGCGGCAAGGTCTTCCTGCGCCTGATCGCCCTGCGTATGCCACTGCTCCTGCTGCGCGGTCAGCGTGGCGATCTGCTGCTGGATGCGGTTGCGCGATTCCACCACGTAGCGGATCTCGGCTTCCAGACGGCTGACTTCGGAGTTGGCTTCGTAGAGCGCGCCCTGCGCGGCGTGCATCGCATCGGACGAGGCGTAATGCGCAACGCGCATCGTTTCGAGTTCAGCCTCGATATGGCGCAACTGCGCGGTCTGCGCTTCCAGGTCGATCTGCGCCTGTTCGATGGCGCGCTGATGGCGTTCCTGCTCGCCTTGCGCTTCACGCTTGCGCAGCAGCCACAGCAGGTGCTGCTTCTCTTCGCCGTCGGCCTGCAGCGCCTGGAAGCGCTGCGCGACTTCGGCCTGGCCCTCAAGCTTTTCGAGATTGGAGCCGAGTTCGCGCAGGATGTCTTCCACGCGTGTGAGGTTTTCGCGCGTATCGGACAGACGGTTTTCGGTTTCGCGGCGGCGCTCTTTGTACTTCGACACGCCCGCGGCTTCTTCCAGGAAGATGCGCATGTCATCGGGCTTGGCCTCGATGATGCGCGAGATCATCCCCTGCCCGATGATGGCGTAGGCGCGCGGCCCCAGGCCCGTGCCGAGGAAGATGTCCTGGATGTCGCGGCGGCGCACCGCCTGGTTGTTGATGAAATACGACGAGGTGCCATCGCGGCTCAGCACGCGCTTGACCGCCACTTCGGCGTACTGGCTCCACTGGCCGGCGGCGCGGCCTTCCGCGTTGTCGAACACGAGTTCGACGCTGGCGCGGCCAGCCGGCTTGCGCTGGGTCGAGCCGTTGAAGATGACGTCCTGCATCGATTCGCCACGGAGTTCCGCGGCGCGTGATTCGCCGAGCACCCAGCGCACGGCGTCGATGATGTTGGATTTACCGCAACCGTTCGGGCCGACGATGCCGACAAGCTGGCCCGGAACATGGAAATTGGTCGGATCGACGAAAGACTTGAAGCCTGCGAGCTTGATCGAAGAGAGGCGCACGTTGTGTTCGTCTCGAGGGGATCAGAAAAGGGGGATAAAGCGGGCGCCCCAGGAGCGCGCCTTTGTCATCACACCAACGCCGTGCGGCGCGGACTGACAAGGGACGCCCAGGGGCGCGGATGGCGCCATCATACCATTCGCACCCTAGCCTCCCGCCAATCAAATCGCTACAAAAATGGACGAAATTTGCAGCGCGGGAGGCGAAATTGCTGCGGATTTGTAAGCAGTTTCACCTTCATGACAAACGGCGTCAGTCCGGCCGGCGTGTGCGCGAAGGCTCCGCCGTGGCCAGCCATCCGAGCAGCGCATGGTGCAGCGCATCAGGATCCTGGATTTGTGGCGCATGGCCCGCATCCGGGAATTCCACCAACGTCGCGCGCGGGATAGCCTTGGCGGCTGCACGGCCAAGTTCGGGGTAATGCCCCAGCTGTGCCCGCGCTTCCGGCGGTGCGGCGTCCTTGCCGATGGCGGTGGTGTCTTTCTGACCGATGAGCAGCAGCGTCCACGGGCGCAACTGGCCAAACTCATAGACGACAGGCTGCGTATAGATCATGTCGTACAGCAGCGCGGAATTCCACGCCACCAGATCGCGCCCCGGGCCGCGGTACATGCCGGCCAGCATCTGCACCCACGGTTCGTATTGCGCGCGCCATTGCCCGGCGTAGTACGTGGACTGCTCATAGGCACGGATGCGCTCGGCGGTGGTTTGCTTTTCACGCGCGAACCACTGGTCGACCGTCATGGACGGCACGCCCTCGGCCTTCCAGTCTTCCAGGCCGATCGGGTTGATCATCACCAGCCGCGACACCGCGTTCGGATACATCAGCGCGTAACGCGCCGCCAGCATGCCGCCCGTCGAATGGCCGATCAGGATGGCCTGCCCGATCCCAAGCGACGCCAGCAGCGCATGCGTATTGCTCGCCAGTTGCTGGAACGTGTACTGATACGCGCGCGGCTTGCTCGATTTGCAGAAGCCGATCTGATCCGGGGCGATCACGCGGTAGCCGGCACCGGTCAGTGCGGCGATCGTGCCTTCCCAGGTGGCCGCGCAGAAGTTCTTGCCGTGCAGCAGCACCGCCACCTGGCCGTTGGGCTGCTTGGGCGCGACGTCCAGATACGCCATCTCCAGCGCGTTGCCCTGCGACTCGAACTTGAAGAGCTTGACCGGCGCCGGGTAATCGAAGCCTTCCAGGCGCGGGCCATACGCGGGGCCTGTCTCTGCGGAAGCGGCGTGCGGGGCCGTTGCGAACGTCGAGAGCGCAAACGTCAGCGCGATGAAAATCGAACGAAGCCACATCGGCAACTCCTTGGTTGGTTTGCGAAACACCGGCGGCCTACCTGCGCCGCAACAGCCCCGACAGCGCACCTGCCAGGATGATGCAGGCGCCGCCCAGCATTTCGTGGGGAGACAAGCGCTCCGCCGTCAGCAGCGCCGATGACGCGGCCGCGACCACGATTTCGAACAGCATCAGCAGCGCCGCGCGATTGGCCGGCAAGCATTGCAAGCCGCGCTGCACCATCGCATTGCCGCCCACCAGCACGCAGGCCATGCCCACCAGCAGCAGCCACGTATTGCCTTGCGACAAAGCCGCCGGCACCGCGCGCACGCCATCGAGCAGCAGCGCAGCCGGAAAGCCCACCAACGCGCAGCCGGTGAAGACGACCACGGTGCGCATTTCAGGGCGCATGGTCGGGTGACGCTGCCCCGCCAGGCGGGACAGCACGTTGTTGCACGCAAAAGCGAGCCCCGCAATCAGCCCCGCCCATTCCGCAGATGAACCCGGCCACGGCGTGCCGGCCTCGCCCGACCACAGCATCATCCCCGCGCCTGACAATGCCAGCGCCAGCAACACACCGCCACGCCAGCCCAGCCGCTCGTGCAGCCATAGGCGCGCCAACAGGGCCGTCCAGACGGGCGTCAGATAGAACAGGAGCAGCACCCGCATGACCGTGCCGTGCACCGTGCCCCAGACGAAACCCGCATTGGTGATGCCCGCTGCAACCCCGAGCGCCGGAATCAGCCACGACCACTGGAACGTCGAAAAGTGACGACGCAGCACCACGGCGGCCAGGACGGCCGCAGCCGCGCCCGTCATCGACGAGGCCAGCATGCTGCCCAGCCCCCAGGCGGCGAGCAGGCGGTATGGATACCAGGAAATGCCCCAGACCGAGGCGCCCAGGAGGATGAAGAATGCCGCCGCCCATTGCGGCTCGTGGTGGGCGGAGGCGTCCGCGGAGGAGGCTATCGATGTCATCTACGCAATAAAAAAACGGCGGAAATCCGCCGCATGCAGCATTGTCGTGGGGCGGCCAGCACACGTTGGCCGTATAATTTCGGGCTTCCCGGCAAGCGCCAAGCTTGCCCGCCAACCAGCCCAACACCGCCGCCCAACACCGTGAATCCGCGCCTGTCCGCCCTGCAGCCGTATCCGTTCGAGAAACTGAAAGCGCTTGTGAAGGACGTCACGCCCAGCGCCGTCCATACGCCGATCAGCTTCGGGATCGGTGAACCCAAGCACCCGACGCCGGCCCTGGTGAAAGACGCGCTGACGGCGGCGCTTGGCGGGCTGGCGAATTATCCCACGACGCTCGGTTCCGATGCACTGCGACAGTGCATCGCTGCATGGCTGGAGCGCCGCTACGGCTTGCCGAAGGTCGACCCAGCCACTGAAGTCATCCCCGTCAACGGCTCGCGCGAGGCGCTGTTCTCGTTCGCGCAGACCGTGATTGACGGCAGCAAGCCCGGCGCCCGCGTGCTGTGCCCGAACCCGTTCTATCAAATCTACGAAGGCTCGGCGCTGCTGGCCGGCGCCACGCCGCTGTTCGCCAACAGCGACCCGGCGCGCAACTACGCGCCCGAGTTTGCCGCGATCACGCCCGAAGAATGGCGCAACGTGCAGCTCGTCTTCGTATGCAGCCCGGGCAACCCGACCGGCGCCGTGCTCACGCTCGAAGACTGGAAGCAGCTCTTCGCGCTGTCGGATGAATATGGCTTCATCATTGCGTCGGACGAGTGCTATTCCGAGATCTATTTCGACGAGACCAACCCGCCGCTGGGCGCCCTGCAGGCCGCGCACCAGCTGGGCCGCGGCTTTGACCGCCTGGTGATGTTCTCGAGCCTTTCGAAGCGCTCCAACGTGCCGGGCATGCGCTCCGGTTTCGTGGCCGGCGACGCCAAGCTGCTCAAGGCCTATCTGCTGTATCGCACGTATCACGGCAGCGCGATGAGCCCGTCGGTGCAGTCCGCTAGCATCGCTGCGTGGAATGACGAGACCCACGTGCGCGACAACCGCGCGCAATACGTCAAGAAGTTCCAGCAGGTCACGCCGATGCTGGCCGAGGTGCTGGACGTGGCCCTGCCCGATGCAGCCTTCTACCTCTGGGCCAACGTCAAGCGCACGGGCCTGTCGGACACTGAATTCGCGCGCCAGTTGCTGGCCGCCAAGAACGTCGCCGTGCTGCCCGGAAGCTACCTCGCCCGCGAGGCGCACGGCACGAATCCGGGCCAGGACTACGTGCGCATCGCGCTGGTAGCCGGCGTGGACGAATGCCTGGAAGGCGCCCGCCGCATCGTCGAGTTCTGCCAGCAACGCTGATCCTGAATTTTTCTCTTCTGTTTCCTCTCCGAGAGCCAACAAGACCATGACGCAACAACTGCAATCCCTGATCGACCAAGCGTGGGAAGACCGCGCCAACCTGTCGCCCAAGTCCGCTCCGGCCGATGTCCGTGAAGCCGTCGCCAACGTGATCGGCCAGCTCGATCGTGGCGCGCTGCGCGTGGCCGAGAAGCAGGACGGCGAGTGGATCGTCAATCAGTGGATCAAGAAAGCCGTGCTGCTGTCGTTCCGCCTGGAAGACAACGCGCCGATGGCTGCCGGCGGCTTCACGCAGTTCTACGACAAGGTGCCGAGCAAGTTCGCCAACTACACGGCCGAAGACTTCGCGGCGGGCGGCTTCCGCGTGGTGCCGCCGGCCGTGGCGCGCCGTGGCTCGTTCATCGCCAAGAACGCCGTGCTGATGCCGTCGTACGTGAACATCGGCGCCTATGTGGATGAAGGCACGATGGTCGACACGTGGGCCACCGTCGGTTCGTGCGCACAGATCGGCAAGAACGTCCACCTGTCGGGCGGCGTGGGCATCGGCGGCGTGCTGGAGCCGCTGCAGGCCAACCCGGTCATCATCGAAGACAACTGCTTCATCGGTGCCCGCTCGGAAGTGGTGGAAGGCGTGATCGTTGAAGAAAACTCGGTGATCTCGATGGGCGTGTACCTGGGCCAGTCGACCAAGATCTACGACCGCGAAACCGGTGAAGTCAGCTACGGCCGCATCCCGGCGGGCTCGGTGGTGGTGGCGGGCAACCTGCCGTCGAAGGACGGCTCGCACAGCCTGTACTGCGCCGTGATCGTCAAGAAGGTCGACGCCAAGACGCGCGCCAAGGTTGGCCTGAACGAGCTGCTGCGCGGCGACTAAGCCCCGGCGCAAGGCATGCCTGCTAGTCTTGCAGGCATGCCAACCACTTCAAGCGCAGCAATGTCCGAACACAATGCCACCGGCACCCGCTTCGGCAAGCTGCGCCAACGCATCATGGGTCTTGATCCAAACACCATCGGTACTGTCTTGTCGCTGTTGCCCACCATCCTGGAGCAGGCGAACAAGACCATCGACAAGTTCAAGAACCGCAAGAAAACAGGCACCGAACCCGCCCGCGAAGAAGGCGCCGCGCCCGACCCGAATACACGCATCGCCGAGCTGGAAGCGGCGATCCTGCAGCAGGCCGAATCCGTCAAGCTGCTGGCCGAGCAGCACGCCATCACCATCGACGCGCTGCGCGACGAAGCCGCGCGGCTGGAGCGCCGCCTCAAGCGCATGACGTGGCTGGCGTCCGTCGGCTTTGCATTGGCGGTTGCCGCGCTCTCCTTTGCCCTGCAAGCCTCTCGACACTGATTGCGAATCCCACCATGACGACCCTGCATGGCATCCCCAATTGCGACACCGTGAAGAAAGCCCGCACGTGGCTCGAATCGAACGGCGTGGTCTACACGTTTCACGATTTCAAGAAGCAAGGCGTGAGCGCCGACATGCTGGCCGGCTGGCTCAAGCATGTGCCGCTCACCACGCTGCTCAACCGCAAGGGCACCACGTGGCGCGCCTTGTCTGACGCCGACAAGGCCCGCGCTGGAGACGAAGCCGGCGCAATCGCGCTGATGCAGGCGAATCCGTCGCTGATCAAGCGCCCGGTGCTCGTGCACGGCAAAAGCGTCAATGTCGGCTTCTCGGCGGATCAGTACGCGACCCTGTTCTAACCAAAACAACACATCACGGTGACTGTCTGTCATGTCCCACATCCAGCCCACGCTTGCCCTCACTGAAGACCTGATCCGCCGCCGCTCCGTCACGCCCGAAGACAAGGGCTGTCAGGACGTGCTGATCGAACGCCTGACCGCCGCCGGGTTCGAATGCGAAACCGTGATCAGCGGCCCGGACCACTTTCGGGTAACTAACCTGTGGGCGGTCAAGCGCGGGCGCGCCGGCACCGACGGCAAGCTGCTCGTGTTCGCTGGCCACACCGATGTGGTGCCCACCGGCCCCGTCGAGCAATGGCACTCCGATCCCTTCGAACCGACGCACCGTGACGGCAAGCTCTACGCGCGCGGCGCGGCAGACATGAAGACGTCGATTGCCGGCTTCGTGGTGGCCTCGGAAGAATTTGTTGCCAAGCACCCGGACCACGCCGGCTCGATCGGCTTTCTGATCACCAGCGACGAAGAAGGCCCGGCGCACGACGGCACCGTCAAGGTATGCGACCTGCTCCGCGCACGCGGCGAGCGCCTCGATTACTGCGTGGTCGGTGAGCCGACTTCGGTGTCGACCCTCGGCGACATGGTCAAGAACGGGCGACGCGGTTCGCTGTCGGGCAAGCTCACCGTCAACGGGGTACAGGGCCACATCGCCTATCCGCATCTGGCCAAGAATCCGATCCACATGGCTGCCCCCGCGCTGGCCGAGCTGGCCGCCGCGAAGTGGGACGACGGCAATGCCTACTTCCCGCCGACCACGTGGCAGATGTCGAATATTCACGGCGGCACGGGCGCGACGAACATCATTCCCGGCCACGTCACGATCGACTTCAACTTCCGCTTCTCGACCGCGAGCACGCCGGACGGCCTGAAGGCGCGCGTGCACAGCATTCTCGATGCGCACGGCCTCGACTACACGCTCGACTGGACGCTGGGCGGCGAGCCCTTCCTGACCGAGCGCGGCGAGCTGTCCGAAGCCCTCGCCTCCGCCATCCAGGCCGAGTGCGGCGTGACCACCGAACTGTCGACCACGGGCGGTACCTCGGACGGCCGCTTCATCGCCAAGATCTGCCCGCAGGTGATCGAGTTCGGCCCGCCGAACGCGAGCATCCACAAGATCGACGAGCACGTCGAAGTGGCGTTTATCGAGCCGCTGAAAAACGTGTATCGCCGCGTCTTGGAAACGTTGATCGCCTGAGGTTGCCCCCGATGGCGCGCAACGTCGAGATCAAGGCACGTGTGCGCGATGTGGCTGCGCTCATTGAACGCGCGGCTGCCATCGCAGATTCCGGCCCCGAACGCATCGAGCAGGACGACACGTTCTTTGCCTGCGCGAACGGGCGCCTGAAGCTGCGGCAGTTCTCGCCCGAGCGCGGGGAGCTGATCCACTACTTCCGTGCCAACAGCACCGGCCCGCGGGTGTCCAGCTACCACATCGTTCCGACCAACGCGCCCGATGCCCTGCGCGACACGCTGGCCGCCGCCATCGGCGCCGCCGGCCGGGTCATGAAGGTGCGCCAGCTGTATCTCGCCGGTCAGACGCGCATTCATGTCGATGCGGTGAAAGACCTCGGCGATTTCGTCGAACTCGAAGTCGTGCTGCGCGACACGCAATCCGAAGACGAGGGCGTGAAGATCGCCCACCAACTGATGCACGCCCTCGGCATTGCCGAATCCGACCTGCTCGACGTGGCCTACGTCGACCTGCTCGCTGCCACCCAACGCTGAGCCATATCCGTCACCATGACCACGCCTACCCTCCCCGCCTCCCACCCGTTCACGACCGTGCGCGACCTGCTGCGCTACGCCGTGTCGCGCTTCACCGCCGCCGGGCTTGTCTTCGGCCACGGCAGCGAGAACGCCTACGACGAAGCCGCTTACCTGATCCTGCACACGCTGCATCTGCCGATCGACACGCTGGAGCCATTCCTGGATGCGCGCCTGCTGCCCGAAGAAGTGGCTGCCGTGCTGAAGGTGATCGAGCGCCGCGCCGTCGACCGCGTGCCCGCCGCGTACATCACGCACGAGGCGTTCATGCACGGCATGCGCTTCTATGTGGACGAGCGCGTGATCGTGCCGCGCAGCTTCATCGGCGAATTGCTGGAAGACGGTCTGGAACCGTGGATCGACCAGGAGGACGGCCCGACCGATGTGCTGGAGCTATGCACCGGCTCGGGCTGCCTGTCGATCCTGGCTGCGCTGCAATGGCCCAATGCAACCATCGATGCGGTGGACCTGTCGCCGGATGCACTGGTGGTGGCCAATCGCAATGTCGACGAATACCGCCTGCAAGACCGCATCCGCCTGCATGAGGGCGACCTGTATGCGCCGCTGCCGCCGGGTGTGCACTACGACGTGATCCTGACGAATCCGCCGTACGTAAACGAGGCGTCGATGCAGGCGCTGCCGCCCGAGTACCGCGCCGAGCCGCACATGGCGCTGGCCGGCGGCAACGACGGCATGGACATCGTACGCCGCATCCTGGCCGATGCACCGCGCCACTTGAAGCCGCACGGCGTGCTGGTGGTGGAAATCGGCAACGAGCGTGAAAACGTTGAGGCGGCGTTCCCGGATCTCGACTTGGTCTGGCTGCCGACCAGCGCAGGCGAAGACCAGGTGTTCCTCGTCACGCGCGAAGCGCTGTAAGACGCTGCGCCAAGCGCGCCTCCTGACAGTGCAGCAGGCGCGCTAGGTATCGCTGGCAAGGCAGCATCCGCTGCCGGAACCGCCGCAACGGTTTCGCGCTTCTGCATCGCCGGGGCATCCTGCCTTGCGCCGCAAGATGCATCCGGGCCCATCGTCCATGCGGCCCAATCCCTGTCTTGACTTCCCCTTGCCGTGCACTAGGGTCTGATTATGCGTGGAAGGTGCGCACGCCATAAGCCACGCGCCCTAGATTCCAGCCACGCAATCCGTCGTCCGACGACCTGCGTCAGGCGCGCAAGCGCCTGGAAGCTCCAGGAGAACCACCATGACTCCGTGGGAAATCCAAGGGACCGAACTCATCAACTGCAATTGCTCATACGGTTGCCCGTGCCAGTTCAACGCGCTGCCAACCAAAGGCTTCTGCGAAGCGATGGGCGCGATCTCGATCGACAGCGGCCATCACGGCAATGTGCAACTCGACGGCGTGAAGATCGCGGTCGTGTTCCAATGGCCCGGCCCCATCCACGAAGGCAAAGGCAGATGCCAGCCGGTCGTCGACAAGCATGCCACGCCGGCGCAACGCGAAGCCATCCTGAAAATCATGGCAGGGCAAGATACCGAGCCGTTCGCAACGATGTTTTCGGTATTTGCATCGACACTTGAACAGGTATTCGATCCGATCGTCACGCAGATCGACTACGACGTCGATGTCGATGCCCGACGTGGCCGGATTCATGTTGATGGCGTATTCGATACCGTTGGCGAACCGATCCGCAATCCGGTAACGGGCGCGGAGCACCGTGCCCGCATCGATCTGCCGCACGGCTTCGAGTACGAGCTGGCCGAGGTTGGCTCCGCCACCAGTCGCTCACAGGGCAACATCGCGCTAGACCTCAAGGATTCCTACGGGCAATTCGCGCGACTGCACCTGAACAACAAGGGACCGATTCGGCACCGCACCGCCGCATGAGCGGCCTCGAAAGCGTCCTCCAACGCGAGCGCGTCATCACGGCATTCGGCGTCGTTGCCGTTGTCGCGCTGTCTTGGTGGTATCTGTGGACGGGTGCAGGCATGGGCATGTCTGCACTCGACATGACGACACTCACGCTGTTTCCGCATCGATTGCCTGGTGGCATCGGCGGCATGGATGCATCGTTGCCCACTGTGACCCTGATGTGGTGGGTGATGATGACCGCGATGATGACGCCGAGCGCGGCGCCGCTCATTCTGCTGTACCGGCGTGTACTGCGGCACCACGGCACGACCGAAGCCAGGTCGGCAATCCTCTCGGTATGTCTTCTGGCCGGTTACCTGACTGCGTGGCTGGCCTTCTCCCTGGGTGCGGCATCCCTGCAGGTGGCGCTGCAGCCGACGGGTCTCATTTCAGAAATGATGCTGTGGTCAAAGAGCGCGGTACTCTCCGCAACGGTGCTGGCGGCGGCGGGGGCATATCAGTTCTCCGCGCTCAAGCACGCGTGCCTGGCGCAGTGCCGCTCGCCGGTGGGCTTCCTGACGGCGCATTGGCGCCCTGGCGCTGCCGGCAGCTTCGTGCTCGGCACACGCCACGGCGCATACTGCGTGGGCTGCTGCTGGGTGCTGATGGCGCTGCTGTTTGTGGGCGGCATCATGAATCTCGTCTGGATTGCCGCCCTGTCCGTGATCGTCTTCGTGGAGAAGATACTGCCCCGCGGCGAACAGGCCGGCCGTGTGCTGGGCGTTGTGCTGATTGCCTGGGCAGGTGCAACGCTGCTGGTTTAGTCCACCGCCCGGCTCCCGCGCACGTCAGCCGTCAGGTCATCAGGACGTCACCTCGTCACACGCGTCTTTCACCACGCAGATACTGAAACGTTTGTCGAATACCTGGCCGCTCGGACAATGATCGAAGACGGCTTGCGACTGTGCGTCGCAGGTGGCGTAGGCGGTAGTGCAATTGGTGCGGATCGGTTGCTTGGGACCACGGTTGGTGCCGTCGTCCAACATGAAGCGCGCGGATGGCCCGGGGCATTTGAACTCTGCGGCGGCCTTGGCCAGTGCGGCGGCCGCCTTTTCGGCTTTGGAAGTCTGCGGCGTCGGTGGGCTCGATGGCGAGGGGCGGCGTTCGCAGGCTGTTAGCGCAAGCGCACAGAGCAGCATGCCGAGTGTGAGTGCGCGGGTCATGGGAGGCTCCTTCGGGGTTGGGTATCCGAAGTTTACGCTGGGTTGGGGAGTGCGCAATGTGCTCACTGTGCATCCCCTGTTTCGCCCCCTGCCGGGGCCGACTCACTTTCTTTGTCTCGCTGCCAAAGAAAGTAAGCAAAGAAAGGCGCGCCCGAGATGGCGACTTCCCCTTGAATTTATGTAACCGGGCGGAGACGGGGAAAACTCGCTTCGCTCAGATAGTTCCCCGTCTTTTTTCCGCCTGCTTACAGAAATTCAAGGCGCCATCTAGGGCATGAACGGCCAAACCGTCTGCACGCGCGCTGACGCTTTGATGTGCCGTGAAGAGTTGGCGCTTAACGCAGCATCGCGGACATGGCGGAGAGGCTGTTGAGCATGCGCACGGCATGTTCGACGGAGTCGGCGGCGAAGCGCAGCATCGTGCCGTCGACGCGCTCGAGGGCGGGCCATTGGCAGAACAGGTCGGCCAATGCGGGCGTTTGCGTCTGCAGGCGGCATACGATCGGCGCCTGGAGGCGCAGCGGCATGCTGAAATGCCCCCGCTGCACCGTGGCTTTCACGGCTGCGTAGATGGCCTCGCACGACTGCTCGGGCGAGAGCGATGTCCCCGCGTTGTGGCCTTCGGCCTGCTTGGTCTCGACAAAGGTGGTGTGCGGCAGCAGCGGCTTGGTTTCCTTGATGAACACGTCGTCGCCGCTGGCAACGGCCACCGGCACGCCGCGCTCCCCGGCCAGGGCGCCGTAGAGGCCGGCCTCGCCCAGTTCCTGCTCGTTGAACCAGACGCGCGCAAACGCAAAGCTGTTGATGGTGTGCGCCAGCACGCCGCGGCTGCCGGCGCGCGCGTGGTAACCGATCATGCAGACGGCATCGCAGCCGTCCACGCCGGCCATCATGCTGAGGTAGCGCGGCTTGCCGAGGACGAAGCGTGCGCGGCGGTCGATGGAATCGGGGATGAGGTTGCGGAAACCGCCGTGCGAATCGTTAACGAGCACGTCCGTGGCGCCACCGTCGAAGGCACCGCGGACGGCGGCGTCGGCTTCGGCGGTCATCCAGCGGCGGGCGCGCTCGTATTCGCCGTTACCGGCGCGCGTCTGCTCGGGGTGGAACACGTTGGCCACGCCTTCGATGTCGGCGGAAATCAGGATTCGCATGGGTCAGGTCAGAGCAATTCGGTCAGTGCGCGGCGGGCGTTGCCGTCGCGGCCGGTGACGGCTGTTGCGTGGAACAGCGCGTGCACGATGGCTTGTTCGACGCTGTCAGCGGCGGCCTGGAACAGCGGGTCGAGATGCGATTCGTGCGTCATGGCGACGGCCGGCATGGCGCGCGCGCCTTCGTGCGGCACGGTGTAGGCAGTGGAGAACGCCAGTGCGATATCGCCGCTGCCATGACCAAAGACAGAGCCGGTGCGTGCCAGGCCCGCGCCCGCGCGCAAGGCAAGGCGGCGCAACTGGCGCGCGTCCAGCGGCGCGTCGGTGGCGAGCAGCATGATGATTGATCCCTTCTCAGGCTCCGGTGTGCTGGCGGCCAGCGCTTTCGCCAGCTCCGCACCGACGTTGCGCCCGCCAAGCGTCAGGTTTTTGGTCACGCCAAAGTTGGACAGCACGAGCGCGCCGACCGTACGTTGTGCGCCGTCGGCGAGTGTCACCACGCGCGATGCAGAACCGATGCCGCCCTTCACGCCAAACGACGACATCCCGCGCCCTGCCCCGACCGCGCCCTGCTCAAACGCTTGGCCTGCCGCAGCGTAGGCCGCGTCGTAGTGCACGTCCTGCACGGCAAAAGCCTGCAGGTCGTTCAAGTAGCCGTCATTGCATTCAAAGACGAGCGGATTGACGGTCGACCACGCGCGGCCGATCTGCGGGTTAGCCGCCACCGCCTGGCGGATCTGCGCCTGCGCCACCGCACCCACAGCGAACGTGTTGGTCAGCGCAATCGGCGTTTCGAGCACACCCAGCTCGCCCACCTGCACCAGGCCGATGCTCTTGCCGAAACCGTTGAGCACCACGCTGGCGGCCGGCACCTTGTCGAGGAACGGGTCGCCGGCATGCGGGCGTACCACGGTCACGCCGGACTGGATGGCACCGCCTGCCAGTGTGGCGTGGCCGACGGTCACGCCCGCCACGTCGGCGATGCTGTTGCGTACGCCCGCGGGCAGTGCGCCGATGTGCGGAAGACTCAGAGACATGCGAGCAGACTCAGCGGCGGTCGATCTTCGGGTCCAGCGCGTCGCGCAGGCCGTCGCCCAGCAGGTTGAACGCCAGCACGGTCAGGAAGATGGCCAGGCTCGGGAAGATCGCCACGTGCGGCGCCGTCACCATGTCGGCGCGCGCCTCGTTGAGCATCGCGCCCCACTCCGGCGTGGGCGGCTGGGCGCCAAGGCCCAGGAACGAGAGGCTGGCAGCGGTGATGATGGAGGTGCCGATCCGCATCGAGAAGTACACGACGATGGATGAAATCGTGCCCGGCAGGATGTGCCGCATGATGATCGTCCAGTCGGATGCGCCGATGCTGCGCGCGGCTTCCACATACGTCAGGTGCTTGAGCATGAGCGTGTTGCCGCGCACCAGCCGCGCAAATGCCGGAATGCTGAACACCGCCACGGCAAAGATCACGTTGATCATGCCGTTGCCCAGGATGGCCACGATGCCGATGGCCAGCAGGATGCCGGGGAAGGCAAACAGCACGTCGGAGATGCGCATGACGATGCGGTCCCACCAGCCTTCGTAGTAGCCGGCCAACAGGCCGAGCATGGTGCCTATGATGGCGCCGATGATGACCGACACGAAGCCCGCTTCCAGCGAGATGCGTGTGCCCATCAGGATGCGGCTGAAGATGTCGCGGCCCAGCGAATCGACGCCGAACCAATGCTGCGCCGACGGCCCCGCGTTGAGCGCGTCGTAGTCGAAATAGTTTTCCGCATCGAACGGCACGATGTGCGGCGCGAGGATGGCGATCAATACCAGCGCGATCACGAACACACCGGCGCCCATCGCCAGATGCTGCTTGCGGAACTTGCGCCAGAACTCCGTCCAGGGGGTGCGAACGGGTTCGGTGGCGGCTTGCGGTGCGACCGCCTGGCTTGCGGCTTGGGTCATGGCGGCCTCCTTACTTTTTGTAGCGGATGGTGGGGTTGATGACGGTGTACAGCATGTCCACCACAAGGTTGATCAGGATGAACTCCAGCGAGAACAGCAGCACCTCGGCCTGGATGACCGGGTAGTCGCGCATTTCCACCGCATCCACCAGCAGACGGCCGAGGCCTGGCCAGTTGAACACCTTCTCCACGACGATCGAGCCGCCCAGCAGAAAACCGAACTGCAGGCCCATCATCGTGACCACCGGGATCATCGCGTTGCGCAGGCAATGCTTGATGACCACCACAGTCTCGCGCACGCCCTTGGCACGGGCGGTGCGCACGAAATCTTCCTGCAGCACTTCCACGAACGACGCACGCGTGAAGCGCGCCATCACGGCAGCCACTGCAGCGCCCAGCGTGAGCGAAGGCAGGATGTAGTGCTTCCAGGTGTCCGCACCGATGGCTGGCAGCCAGCCAAGCTGCACCGAGAACACTTCCATCAGCAGCATGCCCAGTGCGAACGCGGGGAACGAGATGCCCGACACGGCGAGCGTCATGCCCAGGCGGTCAGGCCACTTGTTGCGCCACACGGCGGATGTGATGCCGATCACCATGCCGAAGATCACCGCCCACACCATGCTGGTGATCGTCAGATTGAGCGTCGGCCAGAAGCGTTCGCCAATCTCTTCGCTCACCGGGCGCTTGGTGCGGATGGAGTTGCCGAATTCACCACGTGCGGCGTTGGCGAAGAAGCGCACGAACTGCTCGTGCATCGGCTTGTCCAGGCCCAGGTCCTTGCGGACGAGATCGACCGTCATCTCGTCCGCTTCGGGGCCGGCGGCCAAACGCGCCGGGTCGCCGGGCAACAGATGCACGAACAGGAACACCAGCACTGCCACGATCAGCAGTGTCGGGATCACGCCCAGCGCACGTTTAATGAAGTAGTTCAGCATGGCAAATCCACCGCAGGCGGCATTTCAATGGCCCGCGCAAGGCTGCGCGGGCCGGTACGGCAATGAGGCTTATTGCTTGACGTCGATGTCGTCGAAGCTGAACGAACCGTCCGGCGCGACGTAGGCACCCGACAGACGCTTCGAGCGCGCGTAGACGATCTTCTCCGTCACCAGGAAGGCCCACGGTGCGTCTTCCCAGATGCGCTTCTGCGCGTCGGTGTAGAGCTTCGACTTCTCAGCGCGATCGGTCGTGCGCAGTGCGCCCGCGATGTCGGCATCCACCTGCTCGTTCTTGTAGTATGCGGTGTTGAACGACTTGGGCGGCATGGCTTCCGATGCCAGCAACGGACGCAGCGCCCAATCCGACTCACCCGTCGACGACGACCAGCCTGCGTAATACATGCGCACGCCGGCGTCTTCCGGCTTGGGCACGCTTTCCACACGCTCGACGCGCTGGCCGGCTTCCAGCGCCAGCACCGACGTCTTGATGCCGACCTGGGCCAGTTGCTGCTGCACGAACTGGATGATCTTCTGCGCCGTCGTGTGGTTATAGGCCGACCACAGTTGCGTCTCAAAGCCGTTCGGGTAACCCGCTTCCTTCAGCAGCTCTTTCGCCTTGGCCGGGTTGTACGGCCACGGGCCCAGCTTGACCGCGTAGTCAACGCCCGGCGGCACCACGCCTTCGGCCGGCACGGCGTAACCCGCGAACGCCACCTTGGTCAGCGCATCCTTGTTGATCGCATAGTTGATCGCCTGACGCACCTTGGGGTTGTCGAACGGCTTCACGTTGGTGTTGAAGCTGACATAGCGCTGGATGATCGACGGCGCGGCAATCAGGTCAACCTTGGGGCTGCTCTTGAGGACGGCAGCCTGCTCGAACGGAATCGTGAACGCAAAGTCGGCCTCGCCCGTCTGCATGATGGTGGCGCGCGTGTTGTTGTCGACCACCGGCTTCCAGGTGATGGTGTCGATCTTCGGCAGGCCGTGTTTCCAGTAGCCGTCGAATTTCTTGCCCTTCAGGTAGTCGGTCTGCTTCCACTCGACAAATTCGAACGGCCCGGTGCCGACCGGGTGGAACGCGATGTCCTTGCCGTACTTCTTGAGCGCCGTGGGCGAGATCATCGCCGCCGACGGATGGGCCAGCACGTTGATGAACGGCGAGAACGGCTCCTTGAGCGTCACGCGGGCGGTGGTCGGGTCAACAACTTCGGTCTTGGCCACGCGGTTGAACAGCACGAAACGCTTGAGCTTGTTGGCCGGGTCGGTCACGCGGTCCAGGTTGGCCTTGACGGCGTTGGCATCAAACGTGGTGCCATCGTGGAACTTCACGCCCTTCTTCAGCTTGAACGTGTAGACGAGGCCGTCCTTGCTGACCTCGTAGCTGTCGCACAGCACGTTGACCAGCTTCATGTCCTTGTCGAAGCCGAACAGGCCTTGATAGAACGACTTGGCCGCGCTGAACGACAGCGTGTCGTTGGCGTCGTACGGGTCCATCGTGGTGAAGGTCGAGTAGACCGCCATCACGGCGTCCTTGGCGGCAAAGGCCGGCATGGTGAATGCCGCCAGGGCCAGGCCGCTGGCAACCATGGCTGCGCGCGGGCTGAAAGCAAAGCGATTGAACATTTCCTTCCTCCTCATCAAAGATGACGTCTCACTGCGTTCTGTATTGCGATTAATACGCGCCGCCAATCGAATGGCGGGCAACAAAGTGGTCTGGCGCCACTTGCACCAACGGCTGCACCACCGGCAGGTCGCCAACGGCACGGATCGGGCTGGGGATTTCGTGCGTGGAAAGTTCACGCTTCAGGTGACGGCGCGCCGGGTCCGCTATCGGCACGGCCGACATCAGCTTCTTCGTGTAAGGGTGCTGCGGGTTTTCGAAGATGGCGCGACGCGGGCCGATCTCGACGATCTGGCCGAGGTACATCACCGCCACGCGATGGCTGATGCGCTCCACCACGGCCATGTCGTGCGAGATGAACAGGAACGCAACGCCAAACTCCTTCTGCAGGTCGAGCATCAGGTTGACGATCTGCGCCTGGATCGACACATCCAGCGCGGACACCGACTCATCGGCAATCACCACCTTCGGGTTCAATGCCAGCGCGCGCGCAATGCAGATGCGCTGGCGCTGCCCGCCGGAGAACTCGTGCGGATAGCGCGATGCATGCGCGGCCTGCAGGCCCACCTTGTCGAGCAGCCATTCCACGCGTTGCTGTGCCTCTTTGCCGGAGGCCACCTTATGCACCAGCAGCGGCTCCATGATGGAGTAGCCGACCGGCACGCGCGGGTCCAGCGAGGCGAATGGGTCCTGGAAGATGAACTGGATGTTTCGGCGAAGCGTCTGGAGGGCGGGCCCCTTCAGCTCGCCGATGTTCTGGCCGGCAAATTCGATGCTGCCGCTCTGGCTGTCCACCAGGCGCAAGAGCGACCGTCCCGTCGTCGACTTGCCGCAGCCCGATTCGCCGACCAGCGCCAGCGTCTCACCAGGGTAGAGATCGAAACTGACCTGCTCCACAGCATGCACCCGGCGCGTAACGCGGCCGAAGATGCCCGTGGGCACGTCAAAGCGCGTGACGAGATCACGCACACGCAAAATGGGTTGCACATCGTGCGACGCCGCCGGCTGCGGTGTCGTATCGACCGCGGCGGCCGTGCCGTCCACCCGCAACAGAGGAAAGCGGGCCGGGCCATCGGTGCCCTGCATCGAGCCCAGGCGCGGCACCGCCGACAGCAGCGCACGCGTATACGGATGCGCCGGCTGTGCAAACACCGTGGCCGACGGGCCCTCTTCCACGCGATCGCCCTTGTACATCACGAGCACGCGGTCGGCCACTTCCGCCACTACGCCCATGTCGTGCGTGATGAACACCACCGCCATGTGCAGTTCCTGCTGCAGCGCGCGGATCAGTTGCAGGATTTCCGCCTGGATGGTCACGTCCAGCGCGGTAGTCGGCTCATCCGCAATCAGCAACGACGGTTTGCATGAAAGCGCCATCGCAATCATCACGCGCTGGCGCATGCCGCCCGACAGTTGGTGCGGATAGCGCCCCAGCACATTGCGCGCTTCCGGAATGCGCACCAGCTCGAGCATGCGCAGCGCCTCGGCCTTGGCTTCGCTGGCGGACTTGCCCTGGTGCAGGCGGATCGATTCGGCAATCTGTTCGCCCACGGTGAACACCGGGTTGAGCGAGGTCATCGGCTCCTGAAAGATCATCGCGATGTCGGCGCCGCGCACGCCGCGCATGGCGGCTGAGCTGGCGTTGGCCAAGTCCAGCACCTCGCCGTTGCGGCGGCGCAGATGCATCTGCCCGCCGACGATCTTGCCGCCGCCGTGTTCCACCAGCCGCATCAGCGCCAGCGACGTCACCGACTTGCCCGAACCCGATTCGCCCACCACGGCCAGCGTCTCGCCCCGGTCGACGTGGAACGACAGGTTGCGCACCGCGTCGACCACGCGCTCGGACGTGGCAAAGCGCACGCTCAGGTCTTGCACCTGCACAACGCGCTGCTCGGGCATGGCAATGACGCTGCTGGCACTCGGCTGTTTGGTTGCTGTCACGACAAATCTCCTGCTGTCCTGCTTGGCGGCTTCGGCTTCTTACCGATAGATCGACACAACCGGCGCTTGCGCGCCGCGTGCGAACCCGCGGTACATCCCTTCGGTGTTGAACGGCAACGCGACGTTGCCCTTCGCGTCTACGGCAATCAGCCCACCGCGGCCATTGATGGCCATGAGCTTGCGCATGACCACGTCGTCGGTTGCATCGGCCAGTGACTTGCCGGCGTATTCCATCTGTGCGGCCACGTCGTAGGCAGCCACGGCGCGGATGAACATCTCGCCCGTGCCGGTGCACGACACCGCCGCCACGTTGTTTGCAAAGCAACCCGCGCCAACGATGGGCGTATCGCCCACGCGGCCGACCTTCTTGTTGGTCACGCCGCCCGTGGAGGTGGCCGCCGCGAGGCGCCCTTGCGCGTCGCATGCCACGGCGCCCACGGTGCCGAACTTGTTGTCCGGGTCGATGGGTGCAGCTTCCTTGGCCACGAGCGACGCGGCATCGTGATCGAGCAGCGCCATGCCGTCTTGCTGGCGGGCGCGCTGCCATTGGGCGTAGCGCGCTTCGGTGTAGTAGTAGTCCGGCTCGACAAACTCCAGGCCCTGCGCTTTCGCGAAAGCCTCGGCGCCTTCGGAGGTGAACAGCACGTGTTCGCTGCGCTCCATCACCGCGCGGGCCGCGAGGATCGGGTTGCGCAGGCGCTTGACACAGGTCACTGCGCCGGCGGCCAGCCTGGCGCCATCCATGATCGACGCATCGAGTTCATACGTGCCGGCACTGGTAAGCACCGCGCCCTTGCCGGCGTTGAACAGCGGGCACTCTTCGAGCAGGCGCACGGCTTCGGTCACGGCATCCAGGGCGCTACCGCCTTCCACAAGGATGCGTTGCCCTGCGGCCAGGATGTCGTTCAGCGCTTGCTGGTAAGCGGCTTCCTTGTCGGCACTCATGGCCGTGCGGGTGATGGTGCCGGCGCCGCCGTGGATGGCGAGGATGGGCGTAGTCATGCGTGGCTCGATGTCAATCAGTTTTCAGCGGCGCGTTTGCGGCCGCGTCGGGTGGTTGTCGGTGTGCCGGAGGCGCCCGGGGCGTCATTGGTGCGCGGCGCTGGGGCTGTATGCAGCCACGGCAGCACGAATTCAGTCAGGCGTTCGGCCGATTCCAGCGAATGCGCCGAACGATGCGCCACCGCGCCGCACAGCGCTTCGAACAGCGCCACGGCGGCCGTGTCGGACGTGGCGGAGAATTGCCGCTCCGGCCGCGCATACAGCGCAATGTCGGCCAGCGGCGCGAGCGGCGATGTGGGGCTGTCGGTCAGCGCCAGCAGTTGGCAGCCTTGCTTACCGGCCTGCTTGGCCAGCGTGATGGTGTCCGCCGCATAGCGCGGGAAAGCGATGGCGATCAGCAGATCCTTCGGCCCGATCTTGCGCAGTTGGCGTGCCGCATCCGATGCGCCGCCCGGCTGCGAAACGGAGATCACCGTGTCGCAGTACAGATCGAGCCCATGGCGCAGCAGCCCCGCCAGATAACCGCTGGCGCCAAAGCCCATCACGTAGATGCGCTGTGCGCCCAGGATGGCGTCGACCGCGCGTTCGCAGGCTGCGGGGTCGAGCATGCGGCGCGTGGCATCAAGGTTGGCGATGTCTTCGTTGAGCGAGGCGGCAAAGATCTCCGCGCTGGTAGCCGGGCGTGCCAGCTCGTGGCGCAGCTTTTCCACTGGCGCGAGCGTCGCTTCGAAACCGCGCAGCAGCCCGGCACGGAACTGCGGATAGCCGTCAAAGCCCAGCGCCAGCGCGAACCGGTTGGCCGTGGCAATCGACATGTCGACCGCCGCGGCAAACTCGTCGATGCGCATGGTGGCGGCGCGGAACGGGTTCGCCAGCACGTATTCCGCCATGCGCTGGTGCGCGGGCGTGAGCGTGGCAAGGGCCGCCCCAATGCGCTCGGAGACCGTCGCATCGGCGGCAAATGCGCCTTTCGACACATCCGTACGCTTGCTGGTGGATTTCGCCATGTTCCTGGGCCGTGAAAATTTTGTGTAAATGTATTTTCACGAATCGACCGTGTAAAGAAAAAAACTTTCATGAAGACCTATGGTTTTCCCTAGGTCGAATGCCGCCGCACAGGTTGCGGGCGAGTGCCGCCTCGTCGCGGTGCAATACACCAGTCCAAACGCCCCAGGTGCGCCAGGATCGTGCGACGCAGCACGCTACAATCGCACCCTTCTCCGATTTGCCTTCAAGCGCAGTTTTTCGTGATCCGATTCGACGACCTCGTCCTCCAGCGCGGCACCAAGGTGCTGTTCGACCACGCTACCGCCACTCTCAACCCCGGTGAACGGGTCGGCCTTGTCGGCGTGAACGGCAGCGGCAAATCCACGTTGTTTTCGATGCTGCGCGGCGAGCTGCACGCCGACGGCGGCGAAGTCGCCATCCCGCCCACCTGGCAGGTCGCACACGTGGCGCAGGAAACGCCCGCAGTCGACCGCAGCGCGCTCGACTACACGCTCGACGGCGATACCCGCCTGCGCGACATCGAACGCCGCCTCGCCGCGGCCGAAGCCGCGCACGACGGCCACGCGCAAGCCGAAGCCCACACGGCCTTTGCCGATGCCGACGGCTACACCGCCCCGGCGCGCGCGCAAGCGCTGCTGCTCGGTCTCGGCTTCACAATGGCGCAGACGACGCAACCGGTGGCGAGCTTCTCTGGCGGCTGGCGCATGCGTCTGAATCTGGCCCAGGCTCTGATGTGCCCGTCCGACCTGCTGCTGCTCGACGAGCCCACCAACCACCTGGATTTGGACGCCGTGGTCTGGCTGGAAGACTGGCTGTCGCGCTATGCAGGCACGCTGGTGATGATTTCCCACGACCGCGAATTTCTCGACGGCGTGTGCAACGTCACGCTGCATATCGAGAACCAGAAGCTCAAACGCTACGGCGGCAACTACACGCAATTCGAAACGCAGCGCCTGCAGCAGATGGCGCTGCAGGAAGCGTCGTACGCACGGCAGCAGAAGCAGATCGCGCATCTCGAATCGTTCATCACGCGCTTCAAGGCCAAGGCCAGCAAGGCCAAGCAGGCGCAGAGCCGCGTCAAGGCGCTGGAGCGCATGGAGCGCCTCGCGCCCGTGCATGCGGCGGCAGGCTTCTCGTTCGAATTCCGCGAGCCTGAGGCGGCGCCCAACCCGATGCTCACGTTTGAAGGCGTCGATTGCGGCTATCCGGGGCCCACCGAAGACCAGCCGATCACCATCCTCAAACACCTGACGTTCTCGATCCAGACCGGCCAGCGCATCGGCCTGCTGGGTGCCAACGGCCAGGGCAAGTCGACGCTGGTGAAAACGCTGGCCGAGACGCTGGCGCCGCTGTCCGGCACGATCCGGCGCGGCAAGGGCCTGCAGATCGGCTACTTCGCCCAACACCAGTTGGAAACATTAGATGACCACGCCTCGCCGCTGCTGCATCTGGCGCGGCTGGCGCCCGACGTACGCGAACAGGAGCTGCGCGACTTTCTCGGCAGCTTCAACTTCCGCGGCGACATGGCGACCTCGCCCATCGAGCCGTTCTCGGGCGGCGAGAAGGCGCGCCTGGCGCTCGCCCTGATCGTCTGGCAGCGCCCCAACCTGCTGCTGCTTGATGAACCGACCAACCATCTGGATCTCGACACGCGTGAAGCGTTGACGATGGCGCTCGCCCAGTTCGACGGCACGCTGATCCTCGTCTCGCACGACCGGCATCTGCTGCGCGCCACGACCGACCAGTTCCTGCTCGTTGGCCAGGGCACTGTCGCCCCGTTCGACGGCGATCTGGACGACTACCGCGACTGGCTGCTCAAGCAAGCCGCGGCCAAGCGCGCAGCCGCCGGCGCACAGGCTGCTCCGGCCGATGCGGATGGCGCGCCGGCCACCAACCGCCGCGATCAGAAGCGCGAAGAAGCCACCGAACGTCAGCGCCTGAATGCGCTACGCAAGCCGCTGCAAAAGAACGTCGATGCCATTGAAAAACGCATGGCACCGTTGCAGAAGGAAAAGGCGGAACTCGAAGCCTTCCTCGCCGACGGGGTAGCGTATGAGGAAGCCAACAAGGCGCGCATGATGGAAAGCCTGCGCCGCCAGGCCGAACTGAACGCCGAACTCGACGAGCTGGAAGAACGCTGGCTCGAGCTGCACGAACAACTCGAACAAATCAATTGAGGCTGGCGCGTCCGGCCAAGGAGACCTGTTGATGACATCGCCCTCGCCGGACACCGCCACGCACCAGCCATTGGCCGGCGTGCGCGTGCTCGACCTGACGCGCCTGCTGCCCGGCCCGGCCGCCACGCGGCACTTGGCCGACCTCGGCGCTGAAGTCATCAAGATCGAAGACCCCGGCCCCGGCGACTACGCCCGCGACATGATGCGCACCTCCGCTGACCGCGCGGCCGAACGCCCGAGCCTGTTCTTCCGCTCGCTCAATCGCGGCAAGACCGAAATGCGGCTCGACCTGAAACGCGCCGAAGACCGCGACGCGCTCATCGAACTCGTACGCCACGCCAATGTGCTGATCGAAAGCTTCCGCCCTGGCGTCATGGCGCGCCTCGGGGTCGGCTGGGACACGCTGCGCGCGGCCAACCCCGCGCTCGTCATGTGTTCCATCAGCGGCTACGGCCAGGACGGCCCGCTCGCGCAAGCCGCCGGCCACGACATCAACTACGTCGGCTATGCGGGCATGCTCGATCAGCTTGCCAGCGCGGATGGCACGCCCATCGTCCCGAACGTGCAGATCGGCGACCTGCTGGGCGGCGCGCTCACGGCGGTGGTCGGCATCCTGGCTGCGCTGGTCGACGCGCGCGCCACGGGCCGCGGCCGCTACGTCGATGTATCGATGACGGATTCGGTGTTCGCGCACAACCTGATGGCGTTCTTTGCCGTCGGCACGCGCGGCAAGGCCAGCCCCGCGGGCACCGATCTGCTCAATGGCGGCGTGCCGTGCTACGGCGTATATCGCACGGCGGACGATCGCTTCATGGCCGTCGGCGCGCTCGAATTGAAGTTCTGGCAGGCGATGTGCGATGTCATCGAAAAGCCCGAATGGAAAGAGCGGCACTGGGCGCTCGGCCAGCGCGTCGGCGGCGATGACGCACGCGCCATTCGCGACGAACTTGCTGCGCGCTTCCTGACCGCCACCCAAGCCGAATGGACCGCGCGTTTTGCCGATGCCGATTGCTGTGTCACGCCCGTGCTGCGCATGGAAGAAGCGCTGCAACATCCGCTCTTTGTCGAGCGCAACAGCGTGGTGAAGGAGAACGGCGAGCCCGTGCAGCTT
Source organism: Ralstonia sp. 110700041-2 (assembly GCF_056280165.1). Lineage (NCBI taxonomy): Bacteria > Pseudomonadati > Pseudomonadota > Betaproteobacteria > Burkholderiales > Burkholderiaceae > Ralstonia > Ralstonia sp. 110700041-2. Next base: position 201,111 of record NZ_JBSFAI010000008.1, read on the forward strand.
GCCTTGCCGCTACGGTTTGCCGATTGACGAATCGGCGCGATCCTGCGCGTCGAGCGCATCGAGCAGCCGCCCGGCTTCTTCCAGCTGGTGCTGGCTGAATATGCGGATGCCATGTTGGCGCAGCAGCGCCGCCGTCACGCCCTCGCCTTCCTGCAACTGGCTGGAAAACGTCCCGTCGTAGAGAAACGCAGAACCGCAAGACGGGCTCCGCTCGGTAAGCACGGCGACTTGCACGCCGGCCGCCTGCGCCGCTTCCAGTGCGCGTTGCGCGCCTTCGAGAAACGCTTGGGTGACATCGTGGCCGTGGTGTTCGACGACACGGGCTGCGCCGCGCAGTACCGCCGCGCCCCCCCCCTCGCCGTGAATTTCCGCGGGCAGACGCGGCACCGGCAAACCGCCGGCCATCTCCGGGCACATCGGCACGATACGCCCTTCCATCTGCCAGCGCGCCAGGATGCCGCCCTCGGTGGCGACCGTGCCGCCGTCATAGCGCTCCGGCTGGCCCAGCAGGCAGGCACTCACCAGCACGCGTTGCATGATCTGCGGCTCTGGGTTAGCGGCGCTCGCGGCGGATCATCCCCACCACCAGCGTCAGCGACAGAATCACCAGCCAGATCAGCGACCACACCGGCACCGACAGGCCCAGCACCGGCGGCATCGGCCCGACGCACAGGCCATCGGCTTCGAACACCTGCGGCAACCATTTGGCAGTCGGCAGCGCGTTGACCCAGTTCTCAATCGGATCGATCCCGCACGTTGCCTTCGGGTTCAGCAGCAGCGATACGTGGTACCCCGCCACACACAGGCCGGCCAGCCCGGACAGCATCGCCAGCCCGTGCCACAGCAGCCGCGTGGCCGACGACAGGGCCGCCAGCAGCGAGAACACACCAATGCCCAGGAAAGCAAACCGCTGCAGGATGCACAGCGGGCACGGCTGCAGCCCCTCGACGTGCTGCAGGTACAGCGCATAGCCGACCACCCCGAAGGAGATCACGGCAATCAGCAGGAAAAAGGCGCGCGAGTTGGCTTGCATGGCGGCGTCAGTACAGAGGAGTCGTGGAGAAAAGTTGGCGGATTATCGCACCGCAACGGCACACGCATTTTCAAATGGCACGAGCGATACCGTAGTGAAATTTTGAACGATCAAGCCTCGAGCGCCCGCACCCGATCGATGGCCTGTTCAATGCGCTCGACGGCAATGACCTCCAGCCCATCGATTGCCTGCTTCGGGGCGTTGGATTTCGGGATCACGGCAATCGAGAAGCCCAGCTTGGCCGCTTCCTTCAACCGCTCCTGACCGCGCGGCGTCGGGCGGATTTCCCCGGCAAGGCCGATCTCCCCAAACACGACCAGCCCGCGCGGCAGCGCCTTGTTGCGCATCGACGAATGGATCGCCAACAGCACCGCCAAGTCCGCCGCGGGCTCGGTAATCTTCACGCCGCCCACCGCGTTCAGGAACACGTCCTGGTCAAAGCACGCAATGCCGGCGTGGCGGTGCAGCACCGCCAGCAACATCGCCAGCCGATTCTGCTCCAGGCCCACCGCCAGGCGGCGCGGGTTCGGCACGTTGGCCGTATCCACCAGCGCCTGGATTTCCACCAGCAGCGGCCGCGTGCCCTCCTGCGTCACCAGCACGCACGAGCCCGGCACCACCTGTTCGTGCTGCGACAGGAAGAGCGCCGACGGATTCGCCACGCCACGCAGGCCGCGCTCCGTCATCGCAAACACGCCCAGCTCGTTGACGGCGCCGAAACGGTTCTTGAACGCCCGCACCAGCCGGTAGGCGGAATGCGTATCGCCCTCGAAATACAGCACCGTATCGACAATGTGTTCGAGCACACGGGGGCCTGCCAGCGCGCCTTCCTTGGTCACATGGCCAACGAGAATGGTCGTCACATCCAGCCGCTTGGCAATGCGCGTCAACTGCGCCGCGCATTCCCGCACCTGGGCCACGGAGCCTGGCGCCGAGGTCAGCGCCTCGGAATACAGCGTCTGGATCGAATCGATGACGACGACTTCCGGCTTTTCCGTTTCTATCGTCGCCTGGATGCGCTCCAGCTGGATCTCCGCCAGCAGCGCAAGGTTCGGGCTTTCGATGCCCAGGCGACGCGCACGAAGCGCGATCTGCGAGCCGGACTCCTCGCCGCTCACGTACAACACCCGCCGATCGGCCGACAGGTTGGACAGCGCCTGCAGCAACAGCGTCGATTTGCCGATCCCGGGATCGCCGCCGATCAGCACAACACCGCCGCTGACCAGGCCACCGCCCAGTACGCGGTCAAATTCGTCGATGCCGCTGGAGAAGCGCGGCACATCCACCGCGTCGATGTCCGACAGCTTGCGCACCGTCGCGCTGGAGGCGAGCGACTGGAAGCGCGCGCCGGCGCCGGACGTCGGCTGCGCGACGGTTTCCACCAGCGTGTTCCACTGCTGGCAATTCGGGCACTGCCCCGCCCACTTCGGTGCCGTGCCACCACATTCGGTGCACGTATAGACCGTCTTGCTCTTGGCCAAACAACCCCCTGCTTACGGCGCCGCGCATGGGCGACCGCCGCTTGATCTTTGTATTAACGATGCGGCGCTCAGGCAGCCTTGCCCAGGTCGCCGGCCTCTGCCGTGCCGACGGGCTCGACCAATACCGGCACGCGCGGCGCCAGTGCGCACATCAACTCATAGCCAACCGTGCCGGAGGCCTGTGCGACGTCGTCGATCGGCAAGCCCTCGCCCCACAGCGTGACGGGCGTGCCGACACGCGCCTCGGGCACGCCGGCCAGATCCACGGTGATCATGTCCATCGACACGCGGCCCACGATGTGCGTGCGCACGCCGTCGACCAGCACCGGCGTATGGTTGCCGTCCCAGCCCGGCGCATGGCGCGGGTAGCCGTCGGCATAACCGCACGCGACGACGCCGATGCGCATCGGGTGCTCCACGGTAAAGCGCGAGCCGTAACCGATCGTCGCGCCCGGCTGCAGATCCTGGATGGCGATCAGCTCGCTCTTGAGCGACATGGCGGGCATCAGGCCTGTGCCGTCAATATCCGCCGCCACGCCCGTCGGCGATGCGCCGTACATGATCACGCCTGGGCGCACCCAGTCGCGATGCGCCTTCGGATGCCACAGCGTGGCCGCGGAGTTGGACAGCGACGCTTCGCCCGGCAAACCTTGCGTGGCGCGCTCAAACGCCGCGAGTTGATGCTCGATGCCACGCGGGCCGTCGGCATCCGAAAAATGCGTCATGTGGACGATCGTGCCGACGCCTGAAATGGCGCGGGCGCGCTCCCATGCGGCGCGGTAGGCGGCGGGCGCGAAGCCGAGTCGGCTCATGCCCGTATTGATCTTGAGCTGCACGCTGGTGGGCCCTTTCAGGCGCGCCAGTTCCAGCATGCGCAGTTGCTCTTCGCAGTGGACGGTGGTCGTCAGGCGGTACTGCTCGACGATGGCCAGGTCTTCCGGCTTGAAAAAGCCTTCGAGCAGGAGGACCGGCCCCTGCCAGCCGAGTTGGCGCAGGCGGACGGCCTCGTCCAGATCGAGCAGACCGAAACCGTCGGTCTGGCGCAGGCCTTCATACACGCGTTCGATACCGTGGCCGTACGCGTTGGCTTTGACGACAGCCCACACGCGCGAGTTGGGCGCATGACGGCGGGCAATCTGGAGATTATTGGCAAGTGCTGGGCCGTGGATGACGGCCTGGATGGGTCTTGGCATGACGGCAAACCTGCAAAACGTGAATGCGATGGCGCGCTCGTGGCGCGGCGTCGGTGCTGCAGTGCAACAGGCAAATTGACTGTGCGGAGGCCGGTGCGCCCGGCCTCACGCGGTGAGCGTTCTATTTGACCACAGGACACCAACTGGTTCGCGCCTGTCATCAGCATGCTCAGAAAGAAAGTGCGCCGCCGTCACCGGAAGCGCACAAGTTTCATGATATAAAGCCGTTCAATTTAGGCATGGGAAAACCGTCGTGATGCGCAGCCAGCATGAGGAAAGTTGGGCACCAGCCACTTCTCTTTGCGCGATGGCGTCACATCGGGTTTGAGCATGCAAACAGGCGAGACCAAAACAAACTGCGGGCGGAACGCATGGCCCGAACGCCTGTCAGTGAAGATTCCCACGGTTGTCCGGCGGTGCGCGGCTTGCAGCACCGAACGGGCCCCGTCCAAGGGAACCACAATCAGGGGAGCCCACGCGGGCGCTGGCTTCAATGCCGCCACCGCGCACCTGTGCGCTGCGCGGCCACTCAGCCGACGCACCGCTTGGCCGGCACCTCCCGGAGGGCGCTTCCGGGTGCTGGCACGCTGCCGGCAAGACGTGAAGACGAACATGGCACCGCGGTCTACGGGGACGAATTCGAAGGTATGAAGAAGGGTTTTTACACCATCATGGCGGCGCAGTTTTTTTCGTCGCTCGCTGACAATGCGCTGCTCATTGCCGCCATCGCCCTTCTCACAGAGATGCATGCGCCGCAGTGGATGACCCCGCTGCTCAAATTGTTCTTCGTACTCTCTTACGTTCTACTTGCCGCCTTCGTGGGCGCATTTGCCGACTCCCGCCCCAAAGGCAAGGTGATGCTCATCACCAATGCCATCAAGCTGGTTGGTTGTGGCGTGATGCTCACCGGCCTGCATCCGTTGCTCGCCTATGGTGTGGTCGGCTTCGGTGCGGCGGCATATTCGCCGGCCAAGTACGGCATCCTTACCGAACTCCTCCCCCCTGAAAAGCTGGTCGCGGCCAATGGATGGATCGAAGGCCTGACCGTCGGCTCGATCATCCTCGGCACCGTGCTAGGTGGGGCCTTGATCTCCAACCATGTCTCGGCATGGCTGCTGTCGTTCGACATTCCTGGGCTTGAGCGCATCGATACACCGGCCGAAGCGGCCATGCTGGTGATCATGGTGATCTACCTGATCGCGGCGCTGTTCAACACGCGCATTCCCGATACCGGCGCACGCTATCCGCAGCAGGAAAAGAATCCGGTACGTCTCATTTCCGAGTTTGCCGACTGCTTCAACGCCCTGTGGCACGACAGGCTGGGCCAGATTTCCCTGGCGGTGACGACGCTGTTCTGGGGAGCGGGCGCCACGCTGCAATTCATCGTGCTGAAGTGGGCAGAGCAATCGCTGGAGCTGAACCTCTCGCAGGGTGCCATTCTGCAGGCCGTGGTCGCCGTAGGGGTGGCCGCGGGCGCCATGGCTGCCGCCGTGAAGATCCCCCTGCGCCGGTCGCTCGACGTGTTGCCGGTGGGCGTGGCAATGGGCGCGGTCGTCATGCTGATGGCGTTCTACACCAAGCACACGATTCCCGAAATCACATTCCACATCGGCCACATGAAGCTGCCGCTGTACATGATGATCGCCTACCTGTTCCTGATGATCGTGGGTGCGATGTCGGGCTTCTTCGTGGTGCCGATGAACGCGCTGCTGCAGCACCGCGGGCACGTGCTGCTCTCCGCCGGCCACTCGATTGCGGTGCAGAACTTCAATGAAAACGTCTCGGTGCTGCTGATGCTGTGCCTCTACGCGCTGCTCATCAAGCTCAATGTGTCGGTGGGCGTGGTGATCGTGTCGTTCGGCATCTTCGTCTGCCTGACGATGGCGCTGGTCATGCGCCGGCATCGCATCAACGAGAAACTGTTCCACACCGCCGCGCTCATCGGCGAAGACAAGCACCACTGACACAGTGCCCGCCCCGCCGGCGGACAGCTACTGGCCGCCGCGCTCCGCGTAGATCTTACGCGCCAGGCAGAGGTCTTCCCAGGCACGCGCCTTGTCGGTCAGCGTACGCAGCAGGTAGGCCGGGTGATAGGTCACCACCACGGGCACGCCTTCCACGTCATGCACCGTGCCGCGCAGCTTGCCGACAGGCGTCTGCGTCTGCAGCAGGTTCTGCGCGGCAACGCGGCCTAGCACGACGATGATGCGCGGCTTGACCAGCGCAATCTGACGCTTGAGATACGGATCGCACATCGCTGCTTCGTCCGGCTCCGGGTCCCGATTGCCGGGCGGGCGGCACTTGAGCACGTTGGCGATGAACACGCCCTTCTCGCGCGACAAGCCGATCGATCGCAGCATGCTGTCGAGCAGCTTGCCGGCCTGGCCGACAAACGGCTCGCCCTGCTTGTCTTCCTGCTCACCCGGCGCCTCGCCGATCAGCATCCATTCCGCCTCGCGATCGCCAACGCCGAAAACGGTGTTCGTGCGACGCTCGCAGAGCTTGCACGATGTGCAGTTGGAAACGGCAGCTTCGAGCTGCGCCCAGTCGAACGCGGCGATGCGCTGGGCGCGTGGTGCAGCCGTGTCCGATAACGCGTGCATGACAGGCGGTTCACCTCGCACGGGCACGGACTCGGCCGCAACAAACGAATCGGCTTCCACCTCTACGGCAACCGGCTCGGCGGCGGCGACCTCGACGGCCTCCAACCCGGCCGGCTCAGCCCCGCGCAAGGTCCATTCGGTCGAAACGCCCAGCGCTTCGAGCATTCGGGATCGACGATTCATGCTGCCTCCACCCCGCTCGCCTCGCACACCATGCGCATGACGAGCGCATCTTCGCGCGCGTTGTTCTCGGCCGGGTAATAGCGCTTGCGCCGGCCGATCTCGGCAAACCCGACACGGTGATACAGCGCAATCGCGCCGGTATTGGAGGGGCGCACTTCCAGCAGCAGGCTGCCGAAGCCATGCGACAACGTGAGCGCCGCGGCCAGGCGCAGCAGCCAACGGCCAAGCCCTTGCTGTTGCCACGCCGGCGCAACGGTTACGTTGAGCAGGTGCATCTCGTCGACCACCGGCATGAGGATCAGGTAGCCCGCGACCTCGTTGCCGCCATCACGCAACACAATGCCGAGGTGCCCGGACTTGAGCGAATCCTCAAAGTTGCCGCGTGACCAGGGAAACGTGAACGCCACCTGCTCGAGCGCCGCAACGCCAGCCACATCGAGTGCCGTCATGCGCTCCGCCCGCCAGCCCGCAGGCAACGGCGCTTGCGTGATGACGCGGGCCAACGTGCTCTCGATCAGGCTCATGGCTGGGCACCTGCTGCAGCGGCCTTGGCCAGCTGCACCGCCTGCCGCTCTTCAATGGTGAGCGCAACCTTGTCACGCACATAGAGCGGCGCCGCGTCTTCGGGTCGGACCGTATGGCCGGCTGCCAGAAGGCGCAGACCCACGGCGATGATCTCGCGGGCGTGCGGCGCGACTTCGGGCAACAAAGCCTCGGCGCCTGCGGCAATGCTTAACTGATCGCCGAACACCGCGGCGGCATTGCCTGCCAGCCAGTACCGCTGCGACGGCGCGGCAACGCTCTGCGGCCCGCTCACCTGGATGGCGGAAAGCGCATGCCACCCCGAGGCATCCTGCGCCGCATCGGCGGGCACGAAGCTGGCCCAGTAGCACTCGTCCATGCGCGCATCGAGTGCGATGGTCACGGCTGTGCCGGTGGGCAATGTTGCGCGCGTCTGTTCCGCGCAGGCGACGAGCGAGTTGACCGGCACGACAGGCAAGTCCGCACCAAAGGCCAAACCCTGCGCCACGCCACACGCTGTGCGCAGGCCAGTAAACGAACCAGGGCCAGCGCCAAAGGCAATCGCCGCGCAATCGGCCAGGGCGATGCCCGCCTCGGCCAGCAATTCGGAGGCCGCGGGCAGCACGCGGCTACTGGAGCGCGGGCCAGTGTGTTCATGTCGGAACAGCGTGCGCGTGCCGTCACCAAGGGCGACGGAACAGAACTCGGTGGAGGTGTCGAAAGCAAGAATCCAGGGCATGGCGGCATTGTAACGGCTGGTGTGGCGCCCGAAGGCGCAAACCCGTGGCCGCCGACGGGGAAACCGAGCGAAAAATCGACCAGAAAACCGAAGCCGTCCTCGAATTCAAACGGCCCGACCGCCCAACCCCGGCGCTATCATCGCCTGACCATTGTTTTCAGCCGGGAATCATCATGAGCGACCTGCAAGCCCGTTTCGACCAAGCCCAAATCGACGTCAAGGGCCTCTCCGAGCGCCCCGCCAACATGACGCTGCTGCGTCTGTACGCGCTGTACAAGCAAGGCGCCGAAGGCGACGCGCACGGCGACAAGCCGGGCTTTACCGACATCGTCGGGCGCTACAAGTTTGAGGCGTGGGAAGGCTTGAAAGGCACGTCGCAGGACGAAGCCAAGCAAAAGTACGTCGACCTCGTCGAAGAACTGAAGAGCGGCGCAACGACCTGATCGTCGAATCGCCAACGAAGAACCGGGCCCCGTGCCCGGTTTTTTATTGCGCTGCAGGAATGGCGGACGGCAGCTCGCGGCGGCGCATGCGCCATGCAGCCAGCACGGCCAGTGCGCACAGCGTCCCGAGAAAGACGAAGGTCTCGTCAAAGGCCAGGATGCGAGCTTCGGGGTCAACTGCCGCACCGTGCACCGTTTCGATACCCCGCGTGGCGAGCCGCCATTGCAGAAAAATGCCCGTAGCCGACACACCGATCGCCCCGCCTAATTGGCGCAGGAAATTGACGGCGCTGGAGCCTTGGGGGATCAACGTGAAATCAACACCGCGCATGGCGCCAAGGCTCAGCGATGGCAGCACGAAACCGAGCCCAACCCGCCCGATGACGGCGATGGCGATCAGCAGCAGATAGCTCGTTGCCCGGGTGTTGGTGGCCATCAGGAAAAACGACAGCGCCAGGGCCGCCAGCCCGAACGACACCAGTCGGAAAGGCTCGATGCGATTGGTCAGGCGCCCCGCCAGCATGATCGTCACGGCCAGCACGAGGCCGGCCGGCAGCAGCACCAGCCCGGCGCGCGACGGCGCATAGGCCAGCGCCACCTGCATATACACGGGCACAAGGTACGTCGAACCGTACAGCCCTGCCCCGTAGATGAAAGCCACGACTGCCCCCATCGCAAACTGCCGGTAGCTGAACAGCCGCAGGTTCAGCAACGGCGACTCCACCCGCCGCTGCCAGAACACGAAGCCCGCCAGGCACACGCCCGACACGAGCATCAGCACTATGCCGTGCGCAGCATCGCCATGCAGCGCGACCAGTCCGTTGAGCAGCGTGACGGTCGCACCGCCGATTAGCAGCAGGCCACGCCAATCGAGCGGCTTGGGCTCGCCTGCCATCGACGAGTTGATGGCCATGAAGCGCCGCGCCATCGCCCAGCCGATCAGCGTGAACGGCATCACCACGAAGAAGATCGAGCGCCAGCCGAACAATTCCACCAGGAAACCGCCCACGCTCGGGCCCACGGCCGGCGCGAGCACAACACCAAAGCCGAACAGGCCGAACGCCTTGCCCTGCTCGCGCTCGGGAAACACGCGCAGGATCAGGATGTTGGGCAGCGGCTGCATGATGCCGGCCGCAATCCCTTCCACGACGCGCATGGCGATCATTACTTCGTAATTGGGCGACAGGCCACCCGCCAGCCCGCCGACGCCCAGCAGCAGCAACGCGCCGATAAACGTGCGACGCAGCCCGAAACGCAGCAGCAGCCACGGTGTCAGCAGCATCGACAACGTCATCGCCACCATGAAGCTGGCCGATACCCACTGCGCGCGTTCCTGCCCGAGCACGAAATGCCGGCTTAGGTCGGGAATCGCCACGTTCACGATCGTGGCGGAGATGACGGACGACACCGCACCCACCATCAGCGTGAAGAGAACGAGCCATTTGAAGCGCTCGCCGTAACGCGCGCGCAGCGCCTCCAGGGTGGGCGTGAATGTCGTCATGGTCTCGTTGTCGTGATGTGTGAGACGACCAGGGTGCAGGCAGAGCAAACCCGGCCGGCGCCTCCTCCAGCGCCGGCCGGGCAAGACACGTCAGCCGAGGCGGCCGGTGGCGGCGATCTCCCGGATGCGGCGTACGGTGTCGATGTCGGATTCGCGGTAGGCGGATTTGACGATCTCGGCGTAGCGCGTGTCGCCGGTTTCATCGGCATTGGGCAGCGTCGTGTCGTAGACGAAGCGGATGAACGCGGCGTTGGCCTCGTTGCTCTCGATTGTCATCGTCAGCGACCCGCCGGCGTGTTCGCCGGTGGCTGCCGTGGTGTAGGTCACGCGCTTGTGCGGCTCGAGCGTCACGCGATCCTGGATGCGCGCCTTGCCGAAGACGAGTTCGCGCTCGACCCAGCCGTCACCTTCAGCGGTGATGATGCATGCGTCCAGGCTTTCGACAAATTCGGTTTGCTCGCGCACGCGCAGCACCAGACCTTGCCAGATCTGGTTCAGGGTGAGCGTGTCGATGAGGGGGTTCAGTGGATCGTTGACTTCCACCAGGTGTTCAAAGCGCAAAGCGGCCTCCGCAAGATTTCGTGACATTATCGCGCGGCGCGGGCGACCTTGCGCCAAATGAAAAAACGCCGGCGGGTTGCCCCAACCGGCGTTTCCGTTGCGCACTTTAAGCGTCGCTTAAAAATCGTTCACGGTCCGTAGCGAGCGACCCGAGGTTGGCGCGAGAAGCGCAGCCGTACATGAGTACGGCGAGCATCGCAGGGCCAAGATCGGGCCGCGCAGTAGGACTGTGAGCGATTTTTTTTAGATTTCTTCGTACAGCGGCAGGGTCAGGAATTCCGCAAAGTCTTCCGACGTCGACATCTGTTCGAAGATCACTGCAGCGCGGTCAAAGTGGCCCACCGCGCCCGTCTCCTTCACCTTGGCCAATTCTTCCGGGATCAGCTTGCGCACCAGTTCGGCCGTGACCTTGGTGCCGTCTTCCAGCTTGCCCTTGGGCGAGCGGATCCACTGCCACACCTGCGAGCGGGAGATTTCCGCCGTGGCGGCGTCTTCCATCAGGTTGTGGATCGGCACGCAACCGTTGCCGGCCAGCCAGGCACCCAGGTAGTGGATGCCGACGTTGATGTTCATGCGCAGGCCAGCTTCGGTGATCGGCGTTTCCGGCTGGAAGTCCAGCAGGTCCGCAGCCTTCACTTCCACGTCCGGGCGTTGCTTCTCGAACTGGTTCGGCTTGTCGCCCAGCACTGCCACGAATTCCTTCATGGCCGGCTCGACCAGGCCCGGGTGCGCCACCCAGCCGCCATCGTAGCCGTCGGTCGCATCGCGCTTCTTGTCGCCGATGATGCCGGCCATGGCGATGGCGTTCTTCTCCGGATCGTTCTTGATCGGGATCAGCGCGCTCATGCCGCCGATGGCGGGCGCACCGCGCTTGTGGCAGGTCTTGAGCAGCAGCAGCGCGTAGGCGCGCATGAACGGCGAGGTCATCGTCACCTTGGCGCGATCGGCCAGGCAGAAGTTCTTGTCGACCTTGAACTTCTTGATGCACGAGAAGATGTAGTCCCAACGGCCGGCGTTCAGGCCTGCGCTGTGCTCACGCAGTTCGTACAGGATTTCTTCCATCTCGAACGCGGCGAGGATGGTTTCGATCAGCACAGTGGCCTTGATCGTGCCTTGCGGCAGGCCGATCTCGTTCTGTGCCATCACGAAGATGTCGTTCCAAAGGCGCGCTTCCAGATGGCTTTCCATCTTCGGCAGGTAGAAGAACGGGCCGGCGCCACGCGCGATCTGCTCCTTTGCGTTGTGGAAGAGGAACAGCGCAAAGTCGAAGATGCCGCCGGACACGCGCTCGCCGTCGATCAGCACATGCTTCTCGTCCAGATGCCAGCCGCGCGGACGCACCTGCAGCGTGGCGATCTTGTCGTTGAGCTTGTAGGTCTTGCCGTTCTGCTCCAGCGTGAGCGTGCGGCGAATGGCAGCCTTCAGGTTGACCTGGCCCTGGATCTGGTTGTGCCAGCTCGGCGAATTCGAATCTTCGAAGTCGGTCATGTAGCTGTCCGCGCCCGAGTTGAACGCGTTGATGACCATCTTGGCATCGACCGGGCCGGTGATTTCCACGCGGCGGCAATGCAGTGCCGGCGGGATCGGAGCAACCTTCCAGTCGCCTTCACGCACGGCCTTGGTTTCCGGCAGGAAATCCGGGCGCTCGCCGGCGTCCAGGCGCTTGGCGCGCTCGACACGGGCAGCCAGCAGCTCTTTACGACGCGGCTGGAAGGCACGGTGCAGCTTGGCGACCAGCGCCAGCGCTTCGGGGGTCAGAATGTCTTCATAGGCCGGCAGAATCTCAGCCTTGATCTCCATGCCTTGGGGCAGCGTGAGCGCCATGGTTGTTCTCCAGAGGATGATGTGAGGGTTGAACGCGCTTTGGTCTTACTTTGGCCCTATGACTGGGCCGATTCAATGCAATGCCTTACGTCGCTTGTGTTGCCTGCACGAACTGCAGCAGATCGCGCATATCGTGGCCGGCCGCGGTAGGCGCCACGTCGAGTGCCTCGGGCGGATGCCCCAGGCGGTTGATCCAGAACGTTGTGAAGCCGTACCACGTCGCGCCGCAGGCATCCCAGCCATTGGACGAGACAAACAGAATCTGTTCCGCCGGCACACCAAACGCTTGTGGCGCCAGCGCATAGGCCTGCGGCGCGGTCTTGTAGAGCTTGACCGCGTCGACCGACAGCACGTGATCGAACAGCCCGGACATGCCGGCACTCTTCACGGCAATGTCGAGCATCTGCGGGTTGCCGTTGGAGAGGATGCCCAGCGGCAAGCCCATCTCACGCAGGCGGCGCAGCGCGGGCACGTTCTCGGGAAACGCCGACAGGCAGGCATATTCGCGCATCAGCGTGGCTTCGTCGTGGGCGGAAAGCTCTACGCCCAGGCGTGCCGCCGCATAGCGCAGCGCATCGACGGTGATGTCCCAGAACGGCTTGTAGTGTTCACCCGAGGGGCCGGCCAGCGAGCGGATGCGCGTGTAGTCGATCTGCTTGTCGCGCCACAGCACCGACAGTGCTTCGCCCTTGCCGGCAAACAGTTGCTCGGCGCGCGCGGCCACGGAATACACGTCGAACAACGTGCCATAGGCATCGAACACCACCGCCCGAATCGAACGCATCAGAAGCTCCACGGACCCGAAGGCTACCCGCTTGTACGTTCCATTACGCAGAACGCCTTGCCGACCTTCGCAACGAGGGCCATTGTAGAAAAGCTGACGCACCGCACAAAGACGGCAATGGTCACTTGATCTTTAACTTTTACCAATGGAATGACGAGTGATAACCTTTATATTCGTCACAATCCCGCAGGCCCCGGTTGCCACGGTATACATCAGGCATGGATCATTTCAAGCAGCTCGAAACCTTTGTCGCCGTCGCCACACGCGGCAGCTTGTCCGCCGCCGCCGCCGCGGAGGGCGTGGCGCCTGCCATCATCGGGCGCCGCATCGACGCGCTGGAGGAGCGCCTGGGCGTAAAGCTGCTCGTGCGCACCACGCGGCGCATCACCCTCACGTTCGAGGGATCGGCGTTCCTGGAAGATTGCCAACGTATTCTCAATGACCTGCACAACGCCGAGGCCAGCGTCTCGGCCGGTGGCGTAAAAGCCAGCGGGCACCTGCGCGTGACCGCCCCGGCCGGTTTTGGCCGCCGCCATGTCGCGCCGATGGTGCCGGACTTCATCGAGACGCATCCCGATGTCTCGATGACGCTGGACCTGGGCGACCGTGTCGTCGACCTGGTCAACGAAGGCTTCGATTGCGCGATCCGCCTGGGCGACCTGCCCGATTCGAGCCTCGTTTCGATCCGCCTGTGGGAAAACCGCCGCGTGGTGGTGGCTGCGCCGTCGTACCTGGAGCGCCGCGGCGTTCCAACGCAGGTGGAGCAGCTTTCGACGCACAACTGTCTGGCCTTTGGCGCCAGTGCCAACGTGCAGCGCGGCTGGGTCTTCCAGCAAGGCGGCAAGGCCGTCACCGTCAAGGTGTCGGGCACGATGGAATGCACCGACGGCGCCGTGCTGCGCGAGTGGTGCCTGCAAGGCTATGGCCTGGCGTGGCGCTCATGGTGGGAGGTCGGACACGACATTGCCACGGGCAAGCTGGTCACGGTGCTCGATGCCTTTGAAGCGCCGCCGATTGGCATCCATGCGGTGTTTCCGCAGCGCAAGCATCTGCCGCTGCGCGTGCGTCTTTTTATCGATTTTCTAAAGAACACGTATGGCAACCCGGCCTACTGGCGCCGGGCAGACGCCTTGATCGGGATGGATTAGCAATCACCCCGAGTGGGTGAAACGCCGCATGCGGCCTACAATCAAGACAAGAACATCTTCCCGCATACCACCTCAGGAGGCCGCATGTTCCAGCACATCCTCATCCCCACCGATGGTTCCGAGCTGTCGCGCAAGGCGGTGGCGGGCGCGCTCGACTTTGCCAAGACGCTGGGCGCGCGCCTGACGGCCTACACCTGCCTTGAGGAATACCCGTACACGCCGTTCTCCGAGATCGTTGTGGAGACACCGCAGGCGTTCAAGGAGCGGGTCGAAGCGCAGGCCCGCGTGGTCCTCAAGGACGTGGAGGACGCCGCCGTCAGCGCTGGTATTCGCTGCGACACCGACATGAGCTGCTTCGCCGTCCCGTACATGGGCATCATCGACGCGGCCGAACGCCATGGCTGCGACGTCATCTTCATGGCCTCGCACGGCCGGCGCGGGTTGGCCGGGCTGCTGCTCGGCAGCGAAACGCAGAAGGTGCTCACGCATACCGAGATTCCGGTGATCGTCTATCGCTGAAGCCCGCGGCGCTCACGCTACGCAAGCCGCCCCGCCCCGGGCGGCTTCTCTTTTTTTATCAGCCAAAACGAAAAAAAAACCGCGCCGTTGAGGAAGCGCGGTTCGAGAGGCCGGCGTGTGGTCAGCACGGCCGGCCCGGATACCTAGGTGCCGGATGCGTCGGCAGCCTCAGGCAACCTTCTTGGCTTGCGCCGTTTCTTCGAAGAATTGTTCGTCTTCCGTCGAGCCCTTGAGCGCCGTGGTCGACGCCTCGCGTTCGATGGTCTGCGTCACGGCATCGAAGTAGCCCGTGCCGACTTCGCGCTGGTGCTTCACCGCGGTGAAGCCCTTTTCCGCCGCCTTGAATTCGGCCTCTTGCAGCTCCACGAAAGCGCTCATCTGGTTGCGGGCATAGCCGTAGGCCAGGTTGAACATCGAGTAGTTCAGGGCGTGGAAACCGGCCAGCGTGATGAACTGGAACTTGTAGCCCATTGCGCCAAGCTCCTTCTGGAATCGGGCGATCGTGACGTCGTCCAGGTTCTTCTTCCAGTTGAACGACGGCGAGCAGTTGTAGGCCAGCATCTTGCCCGGGAACTTGGCGTGAATGGCTTCCGCAAACTTCTTGGCGTATTCCAGATCCGGCTTGCCGGTTTCGCACCACACGAGGTCAGCCACTTCTGCGTAGGCCAGACCGCGCGAGATGGCCTGCTGCAGACCGGGCTTGGTGCGGTAGAAGCCTTCGACGGTGCGCTCGCCGGTGCAGAACGGCTTGTCGTTCTCGTCCACATCGGTAGTCAACAGGTCCGCCGCCTCTGCGTCGGTGCGGGCGATCAGCACGGTCGGCACGCCCATCACGTCGGCAGCCAGACGCGCGGCGACGAGCTTGCTCACGGCTTCACGGGTCGGCACCAGAACCTTGCCGCCCATGTGGCCGCACTTCTTCACGGCGGCCAACTGGTCTTCAAAGTGCACGCCCGCGGCTCCAGCCTCGATCATGGCCTTCATCAGTTCGAACGCGTTCAGCACGCCGCCGAAACCGGCTTCTGCGTCCGCCACGATCGGGGCGAAGAAGTCGATGTCGTCCTTGCCTTCCGACCATTGGATTTGGTCAGCGCGCTGGAAGGTGTTGTTGATCTTCTTCACGACCTTGGGCACCGAGTCCACCGAGTACAGCGACTGGTCCGGATACATCTCGCCGTTGCTGTTGGCATCGCCCGCAACCTGCCAGCCCGACAGATAGATCGCCTTCAATCCGGCCTTGACCTGCTGCATGGCCTGGTTGCCCGTCAGTGCGCCCAGGGCGTTGACGAAGGGTTCGTTGTTGATCAGGTTCCACAGCTTTTCGGCACCACGCTTGGCCAGCGTATGTTCGATCTGCAGCGAACCACGCAGGCGCACGACATCTTCAGCGGTGTAACCACGCTTGATGCCCTTCCAACGCGGGTTGGTATCCCATTCCTTCTGCAGCTTTTGCACTTCGAGTTCGCGTGACATCGCACTCTCCTGTTTGATCGCATCCATCAAATAAAAACCGGTATCTCACTCTGCGCCTTGAGCCGCTGGCGCCTTCTTGGGGCGCTGCTGGTTGGCTCAAGTCATATGTCTTATATAAGAGTGTAGAAAGGGCGGGTGCAGCGCAACAAGGAGAACATGTGTACAGGCAAAACTTTTTATTCTTTATTTTTCAAATACTTATGAACCATATTTCATGATACGGAAAGATTTTTTCTATCATGAAAGGCAGGGATGGTGCCGCGCGGTGCGAATTTTTGCGGACCAAAACCCCTTTCCGCATTATGAAAAATCGTGGATATCTCTCCATCACATCGCGGTGCCACAAAAAACGCCGCAGGTGCGGCGTTCGGGATGGTGAAGGATAAGTGTGGGGAATCAGGACGCCCGCTCTACGTCCGCCAAAACGTCCCACTGCAGAAGATCGGGCGCCTTGCCTTGCAGGGCCGCCGCTAAGAACACATAGATCGCATCGATGAAACCGGCCCGAAACTCGCGCGGCAGGGCATGCGTGATGCCGTCGATTTTCGAGCGTAGCCGCATAGCCACAAAGGGCCGGCCGGCACGCGCATCAACGTGCGTACGGCAAAGAAAATCCTTGGCTGCGAGGGCGCCCGATTGGTAGTGCCGTAGCGCGTTCAACGTGCACCTCCGTAAAACGGATGCCAGGGGATGCAAGACGGTGGGGAAGGATAAGACGCGGGGCGATGCCCGCTTGATGCGATAGACATGACGTCTCCTAGATGAAGAGGCCAGCCGCTCGCTGCTAAACGAGGGTGGCGGGCCTGACGACGGCGTTAGCAGACCGGCCATCTAGAAACCGGCAGACCCGAAGGTCTCACCGCCCGGCCCGCCATGAAGCATAGGCGTGCGCAAGCACCGGACATTGTCCGTCTAGATGGCACATCTGGTGGGCTGCTAAACCCGGCTGCTCGAATGAACAGCGCGCGAATTATATCGCGCGCCCCTCCCCCTCAAAATCGGAATCAGCCTCGAGACAGTCGATGCGCCACCCAATCTCCGCCCGTGATGACGGGGCGCCCCGCAATGTGCTGCGGGCTGACCGGATAGACAATGCAGTCGACCGGTTCGCTGCCCAGCATGACGACGGCGTGGTTCTCCCGCAGGAACAGCGCATCGCCGCCGGGGTAGACCTCTTCGATCTCGTCCAGCACGGGAACGAGCGCCGCATCGATGCGATATACATCGCCACGTACGGCGGTGCCGGTCGGGTCCAGCACGAGGCCGGGGTACGCACCAAAGTCGTACAGACGGCCGTGCAACGTGGCGGTACCGAGCAGCTCCGGTTCGGGAATGCCACGCTTGGCCGCGGCAACGCGCAAATCATTCGCCTCACCGGCCCGCAGCGTGCCGTAGACGAATACGTGGATGGCATTGGCGCGGGTCATTCGAGCATGTCCTGCGAAACCAGCACGCCGTCTTCATCGGCATAGATCCACTCGCCAGACTGGATGTAAGCGCCCGGCATCTGCACGCCGACTTCGCGCTGCCCGGCGTTTTTCTTGATGCTCTTGCGCGGATGCACGGCCAGGGCGTGAATGCCGACGTTGCATTCGGCCAGCTCGCGCGTATCGCGCACGCAGCCGTTGAGCAGAATCCCTTCCCAACCGTTCTCTTCGGCCAGCTTGCCGAGGTTGCCGCCCACCAGCGCACAGCGCAGCGAGCCACCCCCGTCGATCACCAGCACGCGGCCGGCGCCCTGTTCTTCCAGCGCGGCGCGTACCAGGCCGTTGTCTTCAAACACCTTGAGCGTGGAAGCCGGGCCGGCAAACGCGGCGCGCTTGCCGAAGCTGCGGAACACCGGCGTGAGCACGCGCAGGCTTCCATACACCAGCTTGTCTTCGTGCATGTCGCACAAGTCAGTTACGGGAATCATCGTCATGGCAATGGTGGATGGGCGTTGGCGAAAACAAGAAATGAAAGCGGAATCAACTGCGTGACTGTGCATGCAACGAATCGATCGTCGCGCGTGGGCTGATGATGTTCGGATCGGTCTGCACTTCGATGATGCTCGCCACAAGCGCGGCAAGTGCCGTCTCCACCGCAGACTGGAAGCCTTCAAGCGAGCGCACCGTATGCCCTTCGGCGCCGTAGGCTCTGGCCAATGCGGCGAAGTCCGGGTTGCGCAGCTCGGTACCGCTCACGTGCTCGGGGTACTCGCGTTCCTGGTGCATGCGGATGGTGCCGTACATGCCGTTGTTGACCACGATGAAGATCACCGGCGCGTTGTACTGCATGGCGGTCGCCAGTTCCTGGCCGTTCATCAGGAAGCAACCGTCACCGGCCATGCAGATGACGGGCGTGTCGGGGCTGACGATCTTGGCGGCCACCGCAGCGGGGGCGCCATAGCCCATCGCCCCGCTCGTGGGGGCGAGTTGCGTTCGCGAGCCTGCCGCCAGCGCACCGTATTGATAGAAGCGATGCAGCCACGTGGCGTAGTTGCCTGCGCCGTTGGTCAAGATGCTGTGGCGAGGCAGGCGCTCGCGCAGCCATTGCATGGCGCGGGCCATGTCGATGCCCTTGCCGCCAAACGGCGGTGGCACGATGTTGGCGCGGTAATCGGCATTGGCGGCTTCTGTCCAGGCGGACCAACGCGGCGGCGCATCAGGCGACACGCCATCCAGCGCTTCGGCAATCGCGGGCATCGACGCGTGGATCATCAGATCAGCCTGGTAGACGCGTCCCAACTCTTCCGCACCGGCGTGCACGTGGACGAGCGTCTGCTTCGGGCGCGGCACATCGAAGAGCGTGTAGCCCGAGGTCGTCATCTCGCCCAGGCGTGTGCCGATGGCAAGCACGACGTCGGCGTCTTTCACGCGCGCCGCGAGCTTCGGGTTGATGGCGATACCGACATCACCGGCGTAATTGGGGTGGCGGTTGTCGAACAGGTCTTGCCGACGGAACACGCAGCCTGCGGGCAGATTCCAGCGCTCGGCAAAGGCCTGCATGCGGGCGGCGGCTTGCGGCGTCCAGCCGGAACCGCCCAGCAGCAGCATCGGGCGCTCGGCGTCCTGCAGCAGCGTCTTCAGCCGGGCAAGATCATGCGGGCTGGGCCACGCCATCGCGCGGGCTTTCGTTGCCACCTCGGGCGGCACATCAGCCACGGTGGCGACGTCGGTCAGCATGTCTTCGGGCAGCGCCAGCACAACCGGGCCGGGGCGGCCGGCGGTGGCAGTCTGGAAGGCGCGTGCGATGTATTCGGGGATGCGTTCGACGCTATCGATCTGCGCGACCCACTTGGCCATCTGGCCGAACATGCGGCGGTAGTCGATTTCCTGAAACGCTTCCCGGTCGACGAAATCGCGGCCGACCTGGCCGATGAACAGGATCAGCGGCGTGGAGTCCTGAAACGCAGTGTGTACGCCAATGCTGGCGTTGGTGGCGCCCGGCCCGCGCGTGCAGAAGACGATGCCGGGGCGGCCGGTGAGCTTGCCGTACGCATCCGCCATGTTGGCCGCACCGCCCTCTTGCCGGCAGACGATGAAGCGTGCGCGGTCGCGGCGCTGATAAAAGCCTTCGAGCACAGACAGGTAGCTCTCGCCGGGCACGCCGAAGGCCATGTCGACGCCATGGGCCAGCAGTGCATCAACAAGAATCTGGCCGCCGTGGCGGGGCTCAACGACAAGGCTGGCGGGGCGTGCGGCTGGTGTCTCCATGGCGGGTGCTCGCGCTCTCGATCCGTTGACGACACGATGGATCATAGCGGAACGCGCCGCCGTGGCGACTACATCTGGCGGAACAAATGTGCGTATTGCCGCGCGACGGGCAGCGTCTCGGTGCGCCCGCGGATTTTCAGCCCCAGGCGGCCCAGCGACAGATGCACCGCGCTCGACACATGCGCCACGTTGACCACCGTACCGCGATGCACCTGCCAGAAGTGCTCGGGGTCGAGCTGGGTCAGCAGGTCACGCAGGCTGGTGCGGATGAGGGATTCTCCGCTGGCCGAAACCACGTTGACGTACTTGTCGGTCGCTTCCAGATAGATCACGTCATCCACGGGGATGAAGCGCACCTCCTGCCCGACCAGCGCCTTGATAAAGCGCAGATAGCCGCCCTGCGGCGTGGCACGCGTTTGCGCAGCGCCCTGCAGGCCGGCAAGACGCTCGACGAGTTCCGCCAGCGTCTGCGCGGGGTCCGTGGCAGCGGCGCTGGCGTTGCCGTTCGGGCGCGTGCCGAGCCGGTCCTTCAGCCGCTTGATGGTCTCGGCCAGGCGCTCGGTCTGCACGGGCTTGAGCACGTAGTCGACCGCGGCCTGCTCGAAGGCATCGAGCGCGAACTGGTCATACGCGGTCACGAACACCACCAGCGGACGGTCTTCCCGATCCGACAGCTCGCGCGCCACGTCAATGCCCGACAACCCCGGCATGCGGATGTCGAGAAAGACCACATCGGGCGCCTGCCCGTCGGCCGCGTCGTCAACCACGTCGAGCGCGGATTGCCCATCGTGCACGGCCGGCAGCAACGTGGCCTCGGGCCATAGCGCCGCCAGTTCAGCGACGAGGTTCTCAGCCAGTGCCGGTTCGTCGTCGGCAATCAGCAAGCGTGGGGAAGCAGGCATCGATCAGGTTCCGGCGGATACGCGCGAAGACAGTGCATCGGTGGCAGTGGCGTTGGCCGCGGAGCGCGAAAAGCGGCAGCGCCATTCCGGCGCGTCGGCTTGAGACGGTACGGGCGCCGTTTCGTGCGCCAGCGGCAGTTCGACGATGATCGTCACGCCGTGCGGAACGGTCTCCGTGATCGTCAGGCGTGCATCGCCATCAAACAAGCGCGACAGGCGTTCACGCACGTGCGTGAGCCCCAGCCCCGATCCCTTGGCGCCGTCATTGCCGAAACCGACACCCGTATCGCGCACTTCCAGCACGAGCCGCTCGCCCTCGCTGCTGGCCGCCAGGCGCGCAGACAAGGCGATCTCGCCGCCCTCGCGTGCGGGCTCGATACCGTGCACCACGGCGTTTTCCACCAGCGGCTGAATCAGCATCGGCGGGATGACGATGTTGGCGATGGCGTCGTCCAGCGCCAAGGAGAAACGCAGGCGATTGCCGAAGCGCAGCGCCTGGATGTCGAGATACGCGCGCAGCAGGGCAAATTCCTGCGCGAGCGTGCACTGCTCGGCGCGTGCGTGCGAGAGCGAGCTGCGCAGAAAGCCGATCAAATGCTGCAGCAGACGCCGCGCCGCAGCCGGGTCCCGGGCGATCAGCACATCGACGTGGGCCAGCGAGTTGAACAGGAAGTGCGGCTCGATCTGCGCCTGCAGCGCCATCAGTTGCGCACGTACGACCTGCTTCTCGGCTTCTTCCCGCTCCAGCGCATCGAGCGCAGCCTGGCGCTGCAATGCGGCCAGCTTGCCGCGCGACCAGTAGTAATACGTTGCGCCCAGCGCGGCCAGCATGGCGATGATGAAACTCATGCGCAGGCTGTCGGCTCGCCAGGGTTCCGCGTTAGGGTTGTTCAGGCACAGGATCGTCCGCGCGATCCACTGCCCCAGCGGCACGCCGATCAGCACTGCGCCCACGATGATCCACGGAAACATTTTCTTGTTGGGCGGGCCGTCGCCCCAGAGCACGTGACGCGGGATGCCGATCAACGAAAACATCGACAGCCCAATTGCCTGGCTGAAGATGAAGTCTTTCCAGAAGGTCTCTTCCGGCCGGATGCCGAACGCCAGCACCGCCGCAATCACCGTATTGATGACGATGATGACGGTATAGCGGATCACCCAGCGCCGGGCCAGGCGCATGCAGTCTGCAAGCGAAGGGAACGACACATTGGCGAACATGCTGGCGATCTTACCGGACGGTTCTCCGGCGTTGAAGCTTGGGGTTTCCCGCATCACCGGCGGGCGGCCTGCTCGCGCAAACGGGCGAGTTCCTGGTCGACCATGCGCTGGTAGCCGTTGCCCCGGCTCCAGGCCAGGCTGAGGCCGTGCGCGGCCAGGCCCAACCCCCAACCCAACAGTGGCCAGACAAACCAGAGCTGGCCGCGCGACAGCGCAATCGCCGCCAGCCCGGCGCTCACAGCCATGAATGACATCAGGTGAATGCGGAACCCCAGGCGCGCGCCCGCGCGGTGGCGCGCGCGGCGCAGCAGAGCGTCGTCAGACTCGACGGTTGCGGAAGTTTGGGTGTAGGGCACGGCGGACATGGCGGTCTCTTGTGGAGCCGAGGATGTCCGCAGTATAGGAATGGCGCCTGGGCAGGCGCCATGCGTATGCGACGAATGGTGCGATTGGACGGATGAACGGCGCGCAGCCGGCTCCGAGCGCGGGACGATTACGCCGCCAGCGCCTCCCGCGCGGATTGCGTCACCACCGTGGAAGCCACCGCCTCGGCAACCGTTTCGCGCGACAGATGCGGCGCGAACATCCCGATGAAATCATGCGCATAGCCACGCAGGTACGCGCCACGGCGCACCGCCACACGCGTGGTATTCGGCTCGAACAGATGGTCCGCGCCGATGCAGACAAGGTTGTCGTCCTTGCGCCCGTCATACGCCATCGACGCGATGATGCCCACGCCCACGTCCAGCGCCACATAGGTCTTGATCACGTCGGCGTCCATGGCGGTCAGCACGATCTCGGGATGCAGGCCGGCGCTGCCAAATGCCGCGTCGATGTTGCGTCGGCCCGTGAAGCCCGCGTCGTACGTGATGAGCGGATACTGCGCCACGTCTTCGAGCGTGGGAAGCGGGTTCTTGGTCAGCGGATGGTCCGGGCTGACCACCAGCACGTGGCGCCAGCGGTACGCCTCGAACGACGTCAGCCCCGGCTCGTTGGCCACCGCCTCGGTGGCGATGCCGATATCGGCCTGCCCTGTCAGCAACAGCTCGACGATGTGCGAAGGCGACGCTTCCTGCAGCGCCAGCGTGACGTGCGGATACTCCTTGCGGAACGACTGCACCACCTTGGGCAGCGCATAGCGCGCTTGCGTGTGCGTCGTCGCCACGGTCAGGCGGCCGGATTGTCGGCCCGAGAATTCCTCGCCGGCCTGGCGCAGGTTTTCCGCTTCCAGCAACAACCGCTCGACAATGCGGACGATCTCGCGGCCCGGCTCGGTCAGGCCCGTCAGGCGCTTGCCATAGCGCTCGAAAATCTCCACGCCCAGTTCATCCTCCAGCTCGCGAATCTGGCGCGACACGCCGGGCTGCGACGTGTACAGCGCGTTGGCGACTTCAGTCAGGTTGAACTGGCGGCGCACCGCCTCACGGATGGAACGCAGTTGTTGGAAGTTCATGCTCGTGTCCTCTCGTATTGGTTGTCGTCGGAGCGTCGTGTTACACGGCGGCTTGCGCGACGGGCCGTGCATTGCCTTGCGCGAATACCCGGATTGCGCGCGGGCGCACCACCAGCGTTTCGCCTTCACGGAAGCCCTCGGCGCGGAAGCGCTCGATGGGCAGGGAGACTTCGATGATGTCGTCGGTATCTTCGCGCTCCAGCTCAAGCTGCGCGATGGCGCCCAGCGTGAGCGCACGGCGCAGCGTCACGGGAATGCCCTCGGCGCCCGGCGCATAGCGCTCCAGGTCGATCTCGTGCGGGCGCACGAAAGCCACCGCCTGATCGGCGCGGGACGAATCCACCCCGCCTGACGGCACGGCGATGGCCGAATCGCCCACGTGCAGCACGCTGCCGCTCTCGCCTTCTTCCAGGCGGCCGTGGAACAGATTGACGTTGCCGAGGAAGCCGTAGACGAACGGCGTGGCCGGGGTGTTGTAGACGGCGCCGGGGCTGCCCACCTGCTCCACCTGGCCACGGTTCATCAGCACCACGTTGTCGGCCACTTCCAGCGCTTCCTCCTGGTCGTGCGTGACGAACAAGCTCGTGACATGCAGATCGTCGTGCAGGCGGCGCAGCCACCGGCGCAGTTCCTTGCGGACTTTCGCATCGAGCGCGCCGAAAGGCTCGTCGAGCAGCAGCACGCGAGGTTCCACCGCCAGCGCACGCGCCAGGGCAATCCGCTGGCGCTGTCCGCCCGACAGTTGCGGCGGGTAACGATCGGCCAGCCAATCCAGCTGCACGAGTTCCAGCAGCTCCTTCACCTTCGCGCGGATCTGCGCTTCACTCGGCCGCTGCGCGCGCGGTTTCACACGCAGGCCGAAGGCCACGTTCTCGAACACCGTCATGTGCTTGAACAGCGCGTAATGCTGGAACACGAAGCCGACCTGGCGCTCGCGCACATGCTGGTCCGATGCGTCTTCGCCGTTCAGATGAATGCTGCCCGAATCCGCATGCTCCAGCCCCGCAATGATGCGCAGCAGCGTGGTCTTGCCGCAGCCCGACGGGCCGAGCAGCGCAGTCAGCTCGCCCTGCTTGAAGTCGAGCGAAACATCGTCGAGGGCAACGAAGTTGCCAAAGCGCTTGGTGATGTGTTGAACCTGGATGCTCATGCTGCGCTCCCTTCGAGCGGAGATTGCACGGCGACGTGCGAATTCGAAATCGGTGTTTGTTGCGTAACGCGCTGGCCCGGCCCCTCGCCCACGCCGGCATCTGCGTCTGCCAGCTCGCGGCGGCTGCGCCATTCGACCAGCGTCTTCAGTGCCAGCGTCACAAGCGCCAGCAACGTCAGCAACGACGCCACGGCAAACGCGGCCGCAAAGTTGTATTCGTTGTAGAGAATCTCGACGTGCAGCGGCATCGTGTTGGTCAGCCCGCGAATGTGGCCAGACACCACCGACACCGCGCCAAACTCGCCCATCGCCCGCGCGTTGCAGAGAATCACGCCGTACAGCAGGCCCCACTTGATGTTCGGCAGCGTCACGCGAAAGAACGTCTGCCAGCCCGAGGCGCCGAGCACGATGGCGGCCTCTTCCTCTTCGCTGCCCTGCGCCTGCATGAGCGGAATCAGCTCGCGGGCCACAAACGGAAACGTGACGAACACCGTGGCCAGCACGATGCCCGGCACAGCAAAGATGACCTTGAAGTCGTGGTCGGACAGGTAAGGCCCGAACCAGCCCTGCGCGCCGAACAGCAGCACGTAGATCAGGCCGGCAATGACGGGCGATACCGAGAACGGCAAGTCGATCAGCGTGAGCAGCAGGTTCTTGCCGCGAAACTCGAACTTGGCGATCGCCCACGCCGCGGCTACGCCAAACACCACGTTCAGCGGCACCGCAATCGCCGCGACCGTCAGTGTCAGGTAAATCGCGGACAGCGCATCGGGCTCGATCAGTGCTTCAAGGTAGACGTCGACGCCCTTCTTGAACGCCTCGTAGAACACGCTCGCCAGCGGCACGAACAGGAACAGCGCCAGGAACACGAACGATATGAGGATCAGCGTGGCGCGCACCCAAGCGGATTCTGCGGTGGCCCCACGGCGGCCAACAGCGGGCGACTGACCAAGTTGACGGGAAACAGTACCGGCCATGTCAGGCTCCAGCTGCCGCGTTGGCGGTCAAGGGTTCAGGGGCGCGTTCGATGGTGTCGTTGCGATTGCCGCGGCGGCGCGTCCAGGCCTGCAGCAGGTTGATCACCAGCAACAGCGTGAACGAGATGCCGAGCATGACGACGGCAATCGCCGTGGCGCCCGCATAGTCGAACTGCTCCAGCTTGGAATAGATCATCAGCGGCGTGATCTCGGAGACCATCGGCATGTTGCCGGCGATGAAGATGACCGAGCCGTACTCGCCCGTGGCACGCGCAAACGCCAGCGCGAAACCGGTCAGCAATGCAGGCAGCAAGGTCGGCAGGATCACGCGAATGAAGGTCTGCCAGCGCGTGGCACCCAGGCTGGCAGCCGCCTCTTCCAGTTCGGTCTCCAGATCTTCCAGCACCGGCTGCACCGTGCGCACGACAAACGGCAAGCCGATGAACGTGAGCGCCACCACGATGCCCAGCGGTGTGAAAGCGACCTTCAGCCCCAGCGGTTCCAGCCGCGAGCCGATCCAGCCATTCGGCGCATACAACGCGGTGAGCGCGATACCAGCCACGGCCGTCGGCAGCGCAAAAGGCAGATCCACCAGCGCGTCGATCAACCGCTTGCCCGGAAAGCGATAGCGCACCAGCACCCACGCCACGATCAGCCCGAACACGAGGTTGATCACCGCAGCGATCAGCGAGGCGCCAAAGGTCAGCTTGTACGACGCCACCACGCGCGGCGCGGTGACGGTGGTCCAGAACGCATCCCACGTCATGGTGAACGTCTTGAGGACGGTTGCCGACAGCGGGATCAGGACGATCAGCGCGAGGTACAGAAGCGAAAAGCCCAGCGCCAGCCCGAAGCCGGGCAGCACGTTGGCGGGCTTACGCCGCTTGGACGAAAAAAACGCGGAAGGCAGGCTCATCAGCGCACCGATAAAAATGGCCGCAGAGCAAAACACTGCGGCCGATATGCAGATGAACCAATTGTGGCGGACTGTTCTTATGACGAAAACGAATATTTGCGCATGTGCATCATCGTTTTAGATATAAGGGGTGCTCGGTAAGACATCCCACTGCGCCTGCCAGTCGGCGCCATCGCGCGTGGTGTCTTGCGCACTTGCGCGGCCGATCAGGCGGTCGAGCAAGACCAGGCCGGCTTCCCATTCGCCGAGGTTGGAATCGGCGTTGATATGGCCCGCCTCGCCTGCGTCAATGAATTCGGCGCCCCAGCGCGCGCTCCAGTCGATGGCGTTGCCTTGCGGCATCCAGGGGTCGTTGCGACTGGCGACCAGCGTGGCCGGGAACGGCAAGGCGCGCGCCGGGAGCAGATCCCGCACACCGAATTTGTCCGGATCGGCCGGCGCGACGAGCAGCACCGCAGCCACGGCCTCCTTGGTCTGAGCCGCCCAGTGCAGCGACGCCAGGCAGCCGAAGCTATGCGCCACCAGAATCACAGGGCGCCTGCTGCGGGTTGGCGCACGCTCGGCAACCGCCGCATGCACCGCTTCGCCCACACGGGCAGACCAGCGTGGCAGGTCCGGCGTTGACCAATCCGTCTGCACCACGCGCCGCCACGCCGGAAAGCGCTGCTCCCAGCGCGTCTGCCAGTGGCCAGGGCCGCTGCCATGCAAGCCGGGAACGGTCAGGATGACGGCGTCTGCCGGCCACTGCCAGGCGGGTGCGTCCGATGCGGTTGCGGGTGCGCTGCGTGCCATGGGGTCGTGCTCATTGCGTCAGAGAAAGGCCGGCGGCGCACTGCTGCTGTTGCACCAGCGGCGCCTGCGCCATCGGTACCACCAGTGGCGTGGGCACAGCGTCCGGCTCGGGCTCCGCGCCGGGCAGGATGCTGCCCTGCACATAGGCGATACCGGCAGCGCGGGCCAGCTCCAGGTCGCTCGGGCGTTCGCACCGCCGCAAAGCCAGCGTCACGCCCAACTCCCGTGCGGAATCGGCCAGCGACACCACGTTTCGTGTACGCCAGTCGCGCCGTGCATCGAGCTTCAGATAGGCGGGCCGGGCATGCACGAGCAGCGCGCCGGCTTCCGCCGGGTCCGATGCCTGCACCGCCACGGCAAAACCGTTGCGCCGATAGTT
Organism: Ralstonia sp. 110700041-2; assembly: GCF_056280165.1. Taxonomy (NCBI): domain Bacteria; kingdom Pseudomonadati; phylum Pseudomonadota; class Betaproteobacteria; order Burkholderiales; family Burkholderiaceae; genus Ralstonia; species Ralstonia sp. 110700041-2. The sequence continues at coordinate 228,600 of NZ_JBSFAI010000008.1, forward strand.
GTCCACCACGAACAGCAGCAGCCCCAGATCGTCATTGGCCGTGGACGGCACCTGGATGACGAACTGCTCGGGATGCAGCCCAAGCGCCGTCACCGCACGGTGGAATGCCTTGCCATGATCGGCCGCCACCGCCGCCAGCAACCGGCCGTGCACATTGACGACCAGCCGCCGCGCATCGGTGCGGGAAAAATAGTTGAGCGTATGCACCAGCCGGCACAGGCGGTCCAGTTCGACCAGCGTGCCGTCATCCGACGCCAGCGAAAACACCTTCCACGGGTTCAGGCCCAGATCGCCGTCGCGCGTCCACGTGCGCATCAGCGCTTCGTGGCCGGCGGGCGCCAGCGCGCCATCGGCAGCCAGTTGCCAGACCGGTTCAAACAGGCTGGTCAGCGCGCAGTGGAAGAACTGGCCCTGCACGCGGCCGGCGGCGTCGCGCCACAACTGGCGGTCCGGCGTCGGGGCGCTCGGCAGCGTGCCGAGAAATTGTGCGAGTGCTGTGGTGTGCATCAGGCTCATGGGTGAGGCTCCTTGTTGGGTCGCCGTCTCCTCCCCATCCTTACAGTTTGGCGATCGATACTTCAGTCGCCTTCACCAGCGCAACCACTTCGCTGCCGATCTTCAGGCCAAGGCTGTCGACCGAGCGCGTGGTGATGACCGAGGTGACGATGCCGGCCGGCGTCTCCACGTCGATCTCCGAGAGCACGTCGCCCCGGATGATCTCCTTGATCTGCCCGCGAAACTGGTTGCGTACGTTAATCGCTTGGATGCTCATGATGATCCTTCTTAGATGACAACGGCACTACGTGCCAATGAATGTTTTCAGGAGAAAGGTTTGCAGCGCCTTACACGGCCCAGCGCACGGATGTGGCGGACACGTCAAAGGGTGATGCCCACGCCGTGTGCGAACGCACATCGGTCACTTCATTCGGATCGATCTTGCGCTGCATCACACGGTTGAGGATGGATTCCTCCAGCCGCGCAAACGCGGGCGAACCACGATGGCGCGGACGCGGCAGATCAATGCGTTCATCGAGTGTGATGCGGCCGTCTTCGATCAGCACCACGCGGTCGGCCAGCGCCACCGCTTCGGCCACGTCGTGCGTGACGAGCACTGCCGTAAAGCCCAGGCGCTGCCACAGGCCTTCGATGAGGTTCTGCATGTCGATGCGGGTGAGCGCATCAAGCGCGCCCAGCGGCTCATCCAGCAGCAGCAAGCGCGGTCGATGCACCAGCGCACGCGCCAATGCCACGCGCTGGCGCTGTCCGCCTGACAGGCGTGCCGGCCATTCCCCTGCCCGCTCGGCCAGTCCGACTTGCGCAAGCACTTCAGCGGCTTGCGCACGCTGCGTTTTCGGCAAGCCCAGCGCGACGTTGTCGAGCACTTTCTTCCACGGCAACAGACGGGCGTCCTGGAACATCACGCGGGCATCGTCGTGCAGGCCGTCTTCTGCTTCACCGTCGCGACGCAGGTGGCCGTCGTCAATGCCTTCCAGCCCGGCAATCAATCGCAGTAGCGTGCTCTTGCCGCAGCCGCTGCGGCCAACGATGACGACAAACTCGCCCGGCGTGATGTCCAGATCGATGCCATGCAGCACTTCACGATCGCCGTAGCGTTTGACGACGTGTTCGATGTGCAGGGCGGTGCCGGCCAGCGCGGCGTGTTCAGTGGCATTGCTTTGCATGCGTCTCTCCAATTCAGCCTCAGGCCGCCGCTTGATACCCAGGGTGCCAGCGCAGCCAGTAACGTTCCAGCCCGCGCGACAACCAATCCGCCAGCTTGCCGAGCAGCGCATACAGCAGGATGCCCAGCAGCACCACATCGGTCTGCAGGAACTCGCGCGCATTCATCGTCATGTAGCCGATGCCGGCCTGCGCAGACACCGTCTCCGCCACGATCAGCGTCACCCACATCAGGCCGAGCGAGAAACGCACGCCCACCAGGATCTGCGGCAGCGCACCGGGCAGGATCACCTCCCGATACAACTGCGCACGCGACAGGCCGTAGCTGCGGGCCATCTCCACCAGGGCAGGGTCGACAGAGCGGATGCCGTGATACGTGTTCAGATAAATCGGGAAGAACACGCCCAGCGATACCAGGAACAGCTTGGCCGATTCATCGATGCCGAACCACAGGATCACCAGCGGAATCAACGCCAGCACCGGGATGTTGCGGACCATCTGCAGCGTGGTGTCGAGCAGCGTCTCGGCTGTGCGGAAGGTGCCGGTCAGCAGCCCCAGCGCCAGACCCAGCGAGCCGCCGATTACAAAGCCCAGCAGCGCGCGCCAGGTGCTCACGGCCACGTGGGTCCACAGCTCGCCAGAGCGCGCCAGCGCAACGGCGGATTTCGCCACGTCCAGAGGTGCCGGCAGGATGCGGTTCGACAGCCAGCCCCATTGGGCAGAGGCCTGCCACAGCACCAGCAGCACAAGCGGCACGATCCACGGCGCCAATCGTTGCCGGGCGGTACGCAGGAAGGTGTTTGCCTTCGGTTTCGGTTTGGATTGGGATGCCATTGCCCTGCTCCTTTCGGCTCAGCTTGCCGCCACGCGCGGCACGATACCGGTGGCGATCACTTCGCCAAACGGGCCGTTCAGCACGTTGCCCGGCAGCTTGTCGCGCACCGAGCGCGGCAGCAGCGGGAACACCAGTTCGGCAAACCGATAGGCCTCTTCCAGATGCGGATAGCCGGACAGCACGAACGTATCGATCCCCAGATCGGCGTATTCCTTCATGCGCGCGGCCACGGTTTGCGGATCGCCCACGAGCGCCGTGCCGGCACCACCGCGCACCAGACCCACGCCGGCCCACAGGTTCGGGCTGATCTCCAGATCGGCGCGCGTGCGCTTGACGCCGTTGGCATGCAGCGCGGCCATGCGTTGCTGGCCGGCCGAATCCATCTTGCGGAAAGCCTCTTGCGCACGGGCCACGGTGTCGTCGTCGAGCTTGCTGATGAGCTTGTCGGCGGCCGCCCAGGCTTCGTCTTCCGTCTCGCGCACGATCACGTGCAGGCGGATACCGAAGCGCACGGTGCGGCCATGCTTGGCAGCGCGCGCACGCACGTCGGCAATCTTTTCGGCCACGGCGGCAGGCGGTTCGCCCCAGGTGAGATACGAGTCGACCTGTTCCGCAGCCAGCTCGTGCGCCGCTTCCGACGACCCACCGAAATACACGGGCGGATGCGGCCGCTGCACGGGCGGATACAGTACCTTCGCGCCCTTCACGCTGAGGTGCTTGCCGGTGTAGTCCAGCGCTGCACCTTCGTGGCTTGCCGCCAGCGTTTCACGCCAGATGCGGATGAACTCTTCCGAGGCCTCGTAGCGTTGCGCGTGATCCAGGAACAGGCCATCGCCGGCCAGCTCTGCAGGATCGCCACCCGTGACAAGGTTCACCAGCAAGCGGCCATTCGACAGACGGTCGTACGTGGCGGCCATGCGGGCAGCCAGCGTGGGCGCCATCAACCCGGGGCGCACCGCCACCAGGAAACGCAGGCGCTTCGTGACCGGAATCAGGCTCGCGGCCACGACCCACGGGTCTTCGCACGAGCGGCCGGTGGGAATCAGCACGCCCTCGTAGCCGAGCGTATCGGCGGCCACGGCCACCTGCTGCAGATAGGTGTGATCGACTTGGCGTGCGCCCTCGGCGGTGCCGAGATAGCGGCTGTCGCCGTGCGTCGGGATGAACCAGAAAACTTGCATGACAGCTCCTTGGACTGTGTTGTTCTCAGATCAACGCAACAACTCAAGCGCGGGCAATGGCCAGTTGCGCCGGGGTCGGGTGCCAGACCAGTTCGATCGGCTTGACCGGGCGCGGAATCAGCCCCAACCCGTGAAACGCATCGGCCACGCGCTGCTGCTCGGCAACCGCTTCCGGCGTGACCGGCCGCACGGGCGAAGGCGGCCGGCGCGACAGGAACAGATGCACCGTCGCCAGCGACAGCCCGGAGAAGTCCGCAATGCGCTGCGCGGCTTCCTTTCGGTTCTCCTGCACGAGGCGGTCGGCGCGCGAGAGCTCCGCAAAGATGGCGGCGATGGTGTCGCCGTGCTTTTCCGTAAAGGCCGTCGGCGCGAAATAGAACGAGTTGTTGGACGACAGCGTGCGCCCGGTGGCCAGCACGCGCGGCTTGATCGCGAGTTCGGTGGCGGCGTAGTACGGATCCCAGATCACCCAGGCGTCGATGGCGCCGCGCTCGAAGGCGGCGCGCGCATCAGCCGGCGTCAGGTACACGGGCTGGATGTCGGCAAAGCTCAGCCCGCCCTTCTGCAGGCCCCGCACGATCAGGAAATGCGCGCTCGAACCCTTCTGCAGCGCCACGCGCTTGCCCTTCAGGTCGGCCAGCGTCTTGAGCGTCGAATCCTGCTGCACGAGGATGGCGGAGCTGTCCGGCTTGGGCGGCTCCACGCCCACGTAGCGCAGGTCCTTGCCGGCAGCCTGCGCGAACACCGGCGGCGTATCTCCCGTGATGGCGAGGTCGAGACTGCCCGCGGACAACGCTTCGAGCTGCTGCGGCCCGGCCGGAAACTCCAGCCAGCTGATCTTGGTGCCCGGAAAGCGCTGCTCCAGCGCCCGGTTCTCTTTGACGATGACGAGGTTGACTGCGCTCTTCTGGAAACCAATGCGCAGCTGCGCCGGCGGCGTCACCTTGGGCAGACCGGCAGCCGCGGGGGTGGCGGTTGCGGCATTAGCGGCGTGTGCGACCGGCCCGAGCGTGGCCAGCGATGCGCCCGCCACGGTGGCGCTCAACAGGCGGCGGCGTTGGATGTTGACGATCATGGCGATCAGCGCGCGGCTTGCTGCGTCGTCGGCTGCCACGCAGAGTCGGCCACCTTGACGGGGCGCGGGATCAGCTTGAGCGTGTGGAACGTATCGGCAATGCGCTGCTGGTCAGCCAGGGCCTCGGGCCCGACGGGCTGGATGCCATAGGCAATGCGCGACACCGAACGCGCCACCACGGCCGGCTCCAGGCCGAGCTGCGGGCCAAGAATGTTTGTCACATCCTTCGGGTTGGCAGCGGCCCAGGTGTCGGTCTTCTTCAGCTCATCGAGCACGATGTTCAGCACATCGGGCCGCGCGCCTGCATAGCCCTTCGATGCCAGGAAGTACTGCGAGTTGTTGACCACGCCCGTGCCATCGGCCAGCACGCGCGCGCCCAGCTGCTGTTCGGCCGCGGCAAAGAACGGATCCCAGATCACCCAGGCGTCGATGGCGCCGCGCTCGAAGGCGGCACGCGCATCGGCGGGGGTCAGGTATACGGGCTGGATATCGCTGTAGGGCACATTGGCCTTTTCCAGCAGCTTCACCAGCAGGTAATGCACGTTCGAGCCCTTGTTGAAGGCAACGCGCTTGCCCTTGAGATCGGCCACGCTCTTGAGCGGCGACGTCTTCGGCACGATGATCGCCTCGCCGGCCGGCGCGGGCGGCTGGTTGCCGACATAGACGAGGTGCGCCCCGGCAGCCAGCGCGAAGATTGTCGGTGCTTCACCCGTGGTGCCGAAATCGATGGCGCCCACGTTCAGGCCTTCCAGCAACTGCGGGCCTGCCGGAAACTCGGTCCACTTCACTTCGATGCCCTGAGCGGCAAGGCGCTTTTCCAACGTGCCGCGTGCCTTGAGCACCGTCAGCGTGCCGTATTTCTGATAGCCGATGCGCAGTTGTTTGGCTGCGGTCGGGGGCGGCGCATCGCTATTGGCAAATGCGGCGGGCACGCCAAGCGTTGCAAGCAACGTGGCGGCAATGGTCAAAGTCCTGCGCAGGGGCGAGTGGGTTTTCATGGCAAGTTCGATCGATGCGGGGTGTATGGGCGACACGATTCGCGCGCGGCAGCCGCGCGGCGTGACAACAACGGAAAAATCCAGAGAGCGTGTGTATACGGCGGCGCGTTCAGCGCATCACGCCAGACATCGCATTCGTTCTTCGTCGGCGGCCTGGAACGTGGCACGCACCGCGCTGCGGCTCGAAACGATGACCTGCGCCACGGCCGGATGCCGTGCCAGCGCCAGTGCCTGATGCACGCGCTCCACGCCGTCATCCAGGCGCTGCTGCAGCGATGGGTCAACGGTCACGCCGTCATCCGCCACGACGATCTGCGAGTCGACTGCAAAGATGCCGGGCAGGATCGAGCGCGCCGCCAGCGCCGTCAGCACGGGGCGCAGCGCGTAATCGATCGCCAGCGTATGGGCCAGGCTGCCGCCAGTGGCAATCGGCAGCACGACCTTGTCGCGCAGCCCGCTCTGCGGCAGCAGATCGAGAAACGTCTTGAGCAGCCCGCTGTAGGCCGCCTTGTAGACCGGCGTGGCAAGAATCACCACGCCCGCCGCTTCCACCCGCGCCACCGCATCGGCGATGGCGGGGTCGGACACCTGCGCGCCGAGCAGCGCGTCGGCTGGAAGGCTGCGCAGGTCCAGGTGGTCCGCCTGCTCGCCGGCGCGTTCGAGCTGCGCACGCACGTGGCCCAGCAGGCGCGCAGATCGCGATTGCGCCGAAGGGCTGCCGGAAATCGTCAGGATTTGCATGATGCGGATCACCCGATGTCGTTACGTCGTGTGGGGCTTACTTGCCCGGTTGATAGAGCTGGTCAAACTGCCCGCCGTCGGCAAAGTGCGTCTTCTGCGCCTTCTGCCAGCCGCCGAACGTGTCGTCGATGGTCACGAGCTTCACCTTCGGGAATTCGCTCTCGTGCTTCTTGGCCACGGCCGGATCGGTCGGGCGATAGAAGTTCTTCGCACCGATCTCCTGCCCTTGCGGCGTGTAGAGGAACTTGAGATACGCCTCCGCGGCCTTGCGCGTGCCCTTCTTGTCGGCCACCTTGTCGACCACCGCCACCGGCGGCTCGGCCAGGATGGAAATCGACGGCACCACCACGTCAAACTTGTCCTTGCCTTCCACGCGCGCCGCCAGCAGCGCCTCGTCTTCCCACGCGATCAGCACATCGCCGATACCACGCTCGGTAAAGGTGGTGGTCGCACCGCGCGCGCCCGAATCGAGCACCGGCACGTTCTTGTAGAGCTTCTGCACAAAGTCCTTGGCGGTGGCATCCGAACCGCCCGGCTGCTTCAGCGCATAGGCCCAGGCGGCCAGGTAATTCCAGCGTGCACCACCGGAGGTCTTCGGGTTGGGCGTGATGACGGCGATGCCCGGCTTGACCAGGTCATTCCAGTCCTTGATGCCCTTCGGGTTGCCCTTGCGCACCAGGAAGACGATGGTCGACGTGTACGGCGAGGCGTTGTGCGGCAGGCGCTTCTGCCAGTCCTTGCCGGTCAGGCCTTTCTCGGCGATCGCGTCGATGTCATAGCCGAGCGCCAGCGTCACCACATCGGCATCCAGCCCGTCGATCACGGAGCGCGCCTGCTTGCCCGAACCGCCATGCGAAGCGCGCAGGGTGATGTCCTCACCCGTTTCGGCCTTCCACTTCTTGGCGAATTCGGTGTTGATTTCCTTATACAACTCGCGCGTCGGGTCGTACGACACATTCAGCAGTGTCGTCGCCGCATGCGCACCCACGGTTCCCCCCGCCACGATGGCAGCCGCTGTAGCACGTACAAGCGTGTTGAAAACAAACTTGCGAATCATCTTGCAGCTCCGTTTCTGATCTCTGATGGATTTGGAATAGGAGCAAGACTACCGAGCGGGTCTTGTACGGGGAACGAATGGTTTCAGGGAATGTTCATCGTTTTTTGCATATAGGTCGGTGAGGCTCGTGGCTGAAGGAAAACTATGATGGTCCATCCCTTGTCTCGTACCCTCCGGGCCCGGCAGGGGGTGAAACAAGAGATGCACCACCAACAAAAAAACAGAACAAAAAAAAACCGCTCTGGAAAAACCAGAGCGGTTCTTTGAAGCCCAGCAACAGCCTTAGTGCACAATCCTCTCAAACGAGAACTGCCCGTCCCGATAATCCACCGGCACCACATCCTTAGGCGCGAACTTGCCCTCCAGGATCATCCGCGCCACCGGATTCTCAATCTGCTGCTGGATCGCCCGCTTCAACGGCCGTGCCCCAAACACCGGGTCGTAACCCGCAGAGGCCAGCTTGGCCACCGCTTCGTCGCTGATTTCCAGCGCCAGGTCCATGTGCGCCAGGCGTGCCGACAAGCGCTTGAGCTGGATCCGCGCGATCGATTCGATGTTGCGTTGGTCCAGCGCGTGGAACACCACCACCTCGTCGATCCGGTTCAGGAACTCGGGGCGGAAATGCGTCTTCACTTCCTGCCACACGGCACCCTTGATCACGTCCGCCGGTTCGGTCGCCATCTGCTGGATGAGCTGCGAGCCGAGGTTCGACGTCATCACGATCACCGTGTTCTTGAAGTCCACCGTGCGGCCCTGGCCGTCGGTCAGGCGACCATCGTCCAGCACTTGCAGCAGCACGTTGAAGACGTCCGGGTGCGCCTTCTCCACTTCATCGAGCAGCACCACGCTGTACGGCTTGCGACGCACGGCTTCGGTCAGGTAACCACCTTCCTCGTAGCCGACATAGCCCGGCGGCGCGCCAATCAGGCGGCTCACGGAATGCTTCTCCATGAACTCGCTCATGTCGATGCGGATGAGGTGCTCTTCCGAATCGAACAGGAAGCCGGCCAGCGCCTTGCACAGCTCGGTCTTGCCGACGCCCGTCGGACCCAGGAACAGGAACGAGCCATAGGGCTTGTTCTCGTCCGCAATGCCGGCGCGTGAACGGCGGATGGCATCCGACACCAAACGCACGGCCTCGTCCTGGCCGACCACGCGCTCGTGCAGGCGGTCTTCCATCTTCAGCAGCTTCTCGCGCTCGCCGGTCATCATCTTTGCCACGGGGATGCCCGTGGCGCGGCTGACGACTTCGGCAATCTCTTCGGCACCCACCTGCGTGCGCAGCAGCTTGTTCGGCTGCTTCTGGCCGGCAGACTCGGCGGCGGTGGCGGCCTTCAGCTTGCCTTCCAGCTCGGGCAGCTTGCCGTATTGCAGTTCGGCCACTTTCTCGAGCTTGCCTTCGCGCTGCAGCTTGGTGATCTCCAGCTTGATCTTGTCGATCTCTTCCTTGAGCGCAGCCGCACCTTGCGCGGCGCCCTTCTCGGCCTTCCAGATTTCATCCAGATCGGCGTACTCCTTCTGCAGACGCTCGATTTCCTGCTCGATCAGCTCCAGGCGCTTCTGCGATGCCTCGTCGGTTTCCTTCTTGACGGCTTCGCGCTCGATCTTGAGCTGGATCAGTCGGCGGTCGAGCTTGTCCATCGCCTCGGGTTTCGAGTCGATTTCCATCTTGATGCGCGCCGCAGCTTCGTCGATCAGGTCGATGGCCTTGTCCGGCAGGAAGCGGTCGGTGATGTAGCGGTGGCTGAGTTCAGCCGCGGCCACGATCGCCGGGTCGGTGATCTCCACGCCGTGGTGCAGTTCGTACTTCTCCTGCAGGCCGCGCAGGATGGCGATGGTGGCCTCCACGCTCGGCTCGCCCACGAGCACCTTCTGGAAGCGGCGCTCCAGCGCGGCGTCTTTCTCGATGTACTTGCGGTATTCATCCAGCGTGGTCGCGCCGATGCAATGCAGCTCGCCGCGCGCAAGCGCCGGCTTGAGCATGTTGCCGGCATCCATCGCGCCTTCGGCCTTGCCCGCGCCCACCATGGTGTGGATTTCGTCGATGAAGAGAATGGTCTGGCCCTCTTCCTTGGCGATGTCGTTGAGCACCGCCTTCAGGCGTTCCTCGAACTCGCCGCGGTACTTGGCACCGGCCAGCAGGCCTGCCATGTCAAGCACCAGCACGCGCTTGTTCTTCAGGCTTTCAGGCACCTCGCCGTTGATGATGCGCTGCGCCAGGCCTTCGACGATGGCCGTCTTGCCCACGCCCGGCTCGCCGATCAGCACCGGGTTGTTCTTGGTGCGGCGCTGCAGGATCTGGATGGCACGGCGGATCTCATCATCGCGGCCGATGACGGGGTCCAGCTTGCCGATCCGGGCCATTTCGGTCAGGTCGATGGTGTACTTCTTGAGCGCTTCGCGCTGGCTTTCGGCCTCGGCGCTGCCGACGGTCTGGCCGCCGCGCACGGCGTCGATGGCGGCTTCGAGCGGCTTGCGCGACAGGCCGTGCTCGCGCGCAATGCGCCCGGCCTCACCCTTGTCGTCAGCCGCGGCCAGCAGGAACAGCTCGCTGGCGATGAACTGGTCGCCGCGCTTGATGCCTTCCTTCTCGGTTTGCTGCAGCAGGTTGCCCAGATCACGGCCGACCTGCACCTGTTCGCCACCCTGCACCTGCGGCAGATGCTTGATGGCACGGTCCAGCGCCGTGTCGAGGGCGCCGGTATTGACGCCCGCACGGGCCAGCAGGTTCTTGGTGGCCCCATCCGGCTGGCGCAGCATGGCCAGCAACAGGTGGACGGGTTCGATGTACGGATTGTCGTTGCCCAGCGCCAGGCTCTGCGCGTCGGCCAGCGCTTCCTGGAAGCGGGTGGTCAATTTGTCCAAACGCATTAAAAACCCCTTGCGGAAAATGTTTCACTGCTCCGAAAGATAGGGAGCTTCGGTGGCATTTCAAGCATGGAAACGCGAGTTTTGACGCAGATTTGCGCCAGAACAAACGGCGGCGCGCCTGCAGGCCACGCCGCCGTCCCAAGTGCGTCAATACCGTCCTGGCTATCGCATCAGTTGGGCACCGATACCGTCGCAACGCCGCCCGACACAGTCACCGAGATGCGGTCGCCCGCGGCCGGTGTGCTCGTGAAGTTCGGCACGTTGGCCGCGTTGATGGCCGGTGCAGCACCGGGCGTACCACCGCGCGGAGTGGTGCGCACCACCTGTGAAGGCGGCAGCGGCGTGCCGTTCTTCAGGTTGGCGTACATGGCGTCCAGCGCGCGCTGCTCATACAGCACCAGCGGCACGAAGAGCGTGTCGTAACCAGGCACGAGGTCGATGAAGCCATCGAAATGCTGCGCGTTCATCACCTCGATATACGACAGCTTGCTCGAGCCGCCCTCCACCCTGGCGTTCAGCCCCAGGTAAGGCCGCGAACCATGGTTGACCGGCAGCAGCGCGTCGTTGCGGCCCTGCACGATCAACGCCGGCTTGCCCTGCAGGTTGCCGGTGCGCAACGTCTGGCTGATGCCGGCCTGCAGCGACTGTGAAGCGGCATCGGCGCCCGTCAACAGGTTGCGCAGGCAAAGCGCGCCATCGAGGTTGGCGGCCTGCGTGCCGGTGGAGTCGACCGATTGGTTGCTGCGCGTCGGGCCGCCCTGGGCGTTGTTGTTGACGAGTTGCACGCCGGAGGTGGGCGGAATGCCGTTGCCAACCGCCGCCATCTGCGCAAGCGCCGTGGCGTTCACCGCCGTCGGATGGAACGACGCGTCGGTTGCCGCGAAACTCAGCCCGCACAGGTTGTCGGTCACGCTGGCGCGAGAAAGCGCGTTGCCAAATGTGGTCGACACCGATGGGTCGATCTCGTAGAACGACATTGACGCATGCACCAGGTCCGACTCCGGTTCCCAGCCGTAGGTGCGCATCTTCTGCAGCGCTTCGTCGGCCTGGGCAGCCGCCGTGGTGGACGTCAGCAGCCCAGCCGCCTTGAGCGCGGCGCAGCGATTGGCCTGCACGCCTGCCGGGAACGTCGTGAGGCTCGTAAAGAACGCCTGCGCGGGTGCGGTGGCAACGCTCGCAGACGACGCCGCGCACAGCCGGAATACATTGGCATAGCTCACGTAGTCGAACAGCGGTTTGCCAGTCGTCGGCAGCGTGGTGCCGCCGCGCACGACCTGCACACCGGTGTTGGGCGGCAGGTTCAGGCCGGGCTCGCCGACGGCCACCCCGTCGATCCACCCGCCGGTGTCCTGCTCTGCCGCCGCGATGGCCGCCCCGCCGCCGTTGGAGATGCTCGACGCGATGACGATGGTGTTGTCCGGACGGACCGGCAGTGCGCTGCCGACCAGCGCACCGCTCGTCCCAGCGATCTTGTCGTTGATCGCCCAGAACGCGAACTGCACGGCCTGCAGCGTGAACAAGCCCCAATCCTTCTCTGGGTTGCGCTGCGAATGCGCATGCTTGAACGCCAGCCGGTTCGGCGTGGCCGAATTGAAGGCAGCCAACTGGCTGCTGGTGAGCGGCGCAGCAAAGTGCGCGTTCGACCCGGCTGCGCTGCGCGTGGTGCGCGTGCCGTCCTGCAGGGCGACGGTGTCCGTAGCCAGGTCGTGCGGCCCGGCGCCGGTGCCCTTGTCGGTATAAGCAACGGCGCACTTGCGCTTGAGGCCCCACTCGCCGGTGGAAATCGCGCCATAGATGCCGCGCGAGCCCGACGAGGTGGCGGTGATGATGCAGGGGTTGTTGACGTCGAAGCTGTCCGGAATCTGCACGAGCAGCACGACGTTCTGCTGCCCTGTGCCGTCGTCGGAGTACGTCACGTATTCGGTGCCGGGGATCATGCCGGAGCCCTGCGTGACGTTGCCGCTGGCATCGACGTTCGGGCCATAGAGCGTGCCGTAGCCGCCCTTGGCCGCCGTGTCGACCAGCGCACGGTAGTTGGCGTAGATCGCCAGGCGGCGCAGCTCGGCTGCCGTGGGCGCCGTGGGGTTGGCGATGGCGGGCGCAGTGGCCGAAGCCAGGCCGCTTGCGCCCAGGCCGGCGGTCAGCAGGTCGTCTGATATGCCGTCGTACCGGTTGATGGTCACCTTGCCGGCAAAGGCGGGCTTGGTATTGCCCGGCACGTTGTTGCCGTCATTGCTGCCGCCGCAGGCGCTCAACACGCCGCAGCCGGCCAGCAGCACGGCTCCGACAGCGATGAGGTTGCTTGGCGAGACGTGCCTTCGCAGGCGCGCCGTTCGGGTTGGTTTCATTGCGTCTCCTTCTCGTTATGGATGGAACAACACAAAGCAACCCACGGCGGCCCTCGATACTGCACGTCCCTACGCCACCGCAGGCACTACCAGTATGTGAATCAAACTTCTCATTTACAACTCAACTCGCGCGATCGGCCTTGCCATCAACTGAACGTGCGCACCGTCCAGAAACCCAGCATGGTGAGAAACAGCGAGCCGCCCAGATGCGCCACGATGTGCAGCACGCCGATCACGTGGTCGCCGGCCAGGATGTTGGCGACAACCTCGCCGGAAAACGTCGAGAACGTGGTGAGCCCGCCCAGAAAACCGGTGATGACCAGCAAACGCCATTCCGGTGGCAGCCCCGCATGCGTATCGAAAAAACCCACCGCAACGCCGATCAGGTAGCCCCCCACCAGATTGGCTGCCAGCGTGCCATACGGCAAGGCCGGATTGACGGCGTTCAACAAGATGGCGAGCGCCCAGCGCAACCAGGCTCCCAGCGCAGCACCCACCCCAACTGCCAGAAAGCCCATTCCGCTCATGCGGTCGCGTCCTTGTTATTCGTAGTCGTTGGGTTGCGCCGATGCGCCGGGCTGATTGGCCGTGCTCGCCGCGCCGTTGGAGGTGGCAATGCCCCAGCGGGCGAGCGCCTTGTCGTCGGTGACACGCGCATCAACCCAGCGCGCGCCTTCGGGCGTCTGTTCCTTCTTCCAGAACGGCGCCTCGCTCTTGAGGTAATCCATGATGAATTCGCACGCGGCAAAGGATTCCCCGCGGTGCTTGGACGCGACCGCCACCAGCACGATCTGGTCTTGCGGCTTGAGCTTGCCAACGCGGTGGATGACAAGCGCGTCGATCAGCTCCCAGCGCTGCATGGCCGCGCTCACAATATCGGCGAGCGCCTTTTCGGTCATGCCGGGATAGTGCTCCAGCTCCATCTCCGACACACCTGTGCCGTCGTTGATATCTCGCACCGTGCCGATGAAGCTGGCCACCGCGCCAATGTTCGGGCGGCCGGCACGGAGCGCTGCAATCTCGGCGCCGAGGTCGAAGTCGGCTTCCTGTACGCGGACGGACATGGTCGGTCTCCTGCGCTCAGCCGCCGGTCACGGGCGGGAAGAAGGCGACTTCGCAGCCGTCGTGCACGGCGGTATCGGCCGGTACGATCTGGTGGTCCACCGCCATGCGCAGCGCACGGCCTTCGGCCAGCGTTTCGCCCCAGACCGGACCCCGCTGCGCGAGCCAGCGGCGCACATCGCCCACGGTGCGCACCGCTTCCGGCACAACCACCCGCTCCTGCGAGGTTCCCAGCTGTTCACGCACGCTGGCAAAGAAACGAAGCTCGATCTGCATGGCCATCGCTCCTTACACCAGGCCTGCAAACGGCAGGAAGCTGACAACATCGCCCTGCGCGATCGGCTGGTTGGGCGGGTTGTCGATCAGGCCATCACCCCACACGGTGGAGGTCAGCACGCCCGAGCTTTGATTCGGGAACAGGTCCAGCCCACCGTTGGCGTTGATGCGCGCACGCAGGAACTCGTTGCGGCGATCGCCCTTGGGCAGCGCAAAGTCGGCGCGCATCGGGATGCGTTTCGTGGCCACATCGGCCACGCCCTGCAGGCGCAGGATGAACGGCCGCACGAACAGCAGGAAGGTGACGAAGCTCGACACCGGGTTGCCCGGCAGCCCAATGAAAAATGCGGTGGGGCCGCCCACCATGCCTTCGGGGCGGCGAACCTCGCCAAAGGCCAGCGGCTTGCCCGGCTTGATGGCGATCTGCCATAGGTTCAGGCGCCCTTCAGCTTCCACGGCGGGCTTGATGTGGTCTTCTTCGCCCACCGACACGCCCCCGGAGGTGATGATGAGGTCGTGCTCCTCGGCCGCTTCGCGCAGCGTGTCGCGCGTGGCCTGCAGCGTGTCGGGCACGATGCCGAAATCGGTGATGTCGCAGCCGAGGTTTTCCAGCAGCGCGCGCAGCGTAAAGCGATTGGAGTTGTAGATGGCGCCGGGCTTGAGCGGCTCGCCGGGCATGGCAAGCTCGTCGCCGGTGAAGAACACGGCCACGCGCGGACGACGCACCACGTGCAGGTTGGCGCAGCCGACCGAAGCCGCCAGGCCGAGTTGCTGCGGGCCAAGGCGCGTGCCGCGCGGCAGGATCTCGGCGCCGTCGGCGATGTCCTCGCCGGCGCGGCGGATCCATTCGCCGGATTCGGGTACGTGGTCAATGGTGACGGTGCCCGTGTCCGGGTCAGCCTTGCATTGCTCCTGCATGACCACCGCGTCGGCGCCTGGCGGGATCAGCGCGCCGGTAAAGATACGCGCCGCCTCGCCCGGATTCAGCCGTTGGCCGACGTGGCCCGCGGGAATGCGCTGCGCCACCTTCAGGCGGGCACCCGGCGCGGTGATGTCGGCGGCGCGCACGGCGTAACCGTCCATCTGCGTGTTGTCGGCGGGCGGCACGTTCAAGCTGCTGCGCACGGCCTGCGCGAGCACGCGCCCGTTGGCGTGCAACGTCGACACGGTTTCGGTCTCGTGCAAAGCGCGCACTGCGGCAAGCAGTTGCGACAGCGCCGCATCGAGCGTCAACAAGGACGGTTTGACGGCGGGAGCATCGTTGGCGGACATGCGGGAATGGGAAAGCGAAATCGAAAAGGAGATTTCGATTGTATCGGTTCCAGGCCAATGCCATGCATCAGCCCAGGCGTATCAAGCGAATGCGTCGGCCAGCGCGGCCCGCAGCGTCGGCACGATGTGCGCGTCAAACCACGGGTTGTGTTTGAACCAGGCCAGATTGCGCGGGCTCGGATGCGGCAGCGGGAGGAGCACACGGCCGTCGGCGTCCTGCACGGGGCCGTTGCGCACCACGTCGGTCAGCGACCAGTCGCGCGGCACGTCGAGGTAGTTGCGCTGGGCATACGTGCCCACCAGCAGCGCGAGTTTCACGTCGGGCATCGCCGTCAGCAGGGGCCGGTGCCATCTGGGTGCACATTCCGGGCGGGGCGGCAAGTCGCCATTCGCACCGGTGCCCGGGAAGCAAAAACCCATCGGCACCACGGCGATGCGCCGGTCGGCATAAAAATCGTCGTATGAGATCTGCAGCCACTGGCGCAGGCGGTCCCCAGAACGGTCGTTCCAGGGAATACCGGTTTCGTGGACGATGCGGCCGGGCGCCTGTCCGATGATCAGGACACGGGCGCGGCGGTCCGCCACGACCACCGGGCGAGGCTCGTGCGCCAATGCGCCCTTGCACTCGCGGCAGGCGCGGATGTCGTGCAGGCAGCGCGCGAACGCTGCTCCGGCCACGTCATCCGGCACTGCTTTCATCGCTTTAAAGACCGGTGTGCTGGGCGATATAGACCTTGATGCGGTCAGCGTCTGCCGGCATGACTTCGAAGCGCTGCGGCAGCGATTCGATATCGGCGTAGCCAGCCGGACGTTCCGGCTCGCGGTCCAGCGCTTCGCGAATGGTGTCGCCAAATTTGGCCGGCAGCGCCGTTTCCAGCACCACCATCGGCACGCCCGGCGTCAGGTTCTCGCGCGCCACTTTCACGCCATCGGCAGTGTGGGTGTCGATCATGGTGCCGTAGGTGGCAAACACATCGCGGATTGTATCGACGCGGTCTTCGTGCGAGCTGCGGCCCGAGACAAAGCCGAACTCGGCGATGCGGTCGAACTCCGGCTTGCCCGTCATCGAAAAGCCGCCCTTTTCGTCCACGTCGCGGAAGAGTTGCGCGAGGCGCGCCGGATCACGATCCAACAGGTCGAACACGAAGCGCTCGAAGTTCGACGCCTTGCTGATGTCCATGCTGGGGCTGGACGTGTGATACGTCTGGGCAGCCGAACGCACGCGGTACGTGCCGGTGCGGAAGAATTCGTCGAGCACGTCGTTCTCGTTGGTGGCCACAACCAGCTTGTCGATCGGCAAACCCATCATGCGTGCGATGTGGCCCGCGCAAACATTGCCGAAATTGCCCGACGGCACGCAGAACGACACCTTGTCGCCAATCTTGGGGGCAGCCAGCAGGTAGCCCTTGAAGTAGTAGACGACCTGGGCGACGACGCGCGCCCAGTTGATCGAGTTGACCGTGCCGATCTTCTGGCGTGCCTTGTATTCGAGATCGTTCGACACCGCCTTGACGATGTCCTGCGCGTCGTCGAACACGCCTTCGATGGCGATGTTGAAGATGTTCTTGTCTTGCAGGCTGAACATCTGCGCGGTCTGGAACGCGCTCATCTTGCGATGCGGGCTCAGCATGAATACACGCACGCCGCGCTTGCCGCGCATCGCGTATTCGGCTGCGCTGCCCGTGTCGCCGGAGGTGGCGCCGAGGATGTTCAGCTCGGCGTGTTCACGGTCGAGCGCGTATTCGAACAGGTTGCCCAGCAGCTGCATCGCCATGTCCTTGAAGGCCAGCGTCGGGCCGTTGGACAGGCACAGCAGCGACAGCGACGTGCCGCCCTCCTCGCCCAGCTTGTGCAGCGGCGTGATGTCGGCGGTATTGTCGCCGGCGCGCGCGTTGCTGTAGACCTCAGGCGTGTAGGTGCGGCGGGTCAGTGCGCGCAGGTCATCCTCGGGAATGTCGGTGGCGAACTTGCGCAGGATTTCGAACGCGAGGTCGGCGTACGGCAGGTCGCGCCAGCGGGTCAGTTCATCAACGCTGACTTGCGGGTATTGCTCAGGCAGGTACAGGCCACCGTCCGGCGCCAGGCCGCCCAGCAGGATGCGGGAGAAGCTTTGCGGCTCTGCGTGGCCGCGGGTCGATCGGTATTGCATGCTCATGTCCTGCGCTTAGTTCAGTTCTTCCATGCGGATGCGCGTGACCTTCGACAGCACGGTCGGCAACGCTTCGATGGCGGCGATGGCGGCGTTCACGCGTTTTTCCACCGTCACATGCGACAGCATGATGATGTCGGTCTGCGGCTCGCCTTCGCGCGATTCCTTCTGCAGCATCGCGTCGATGGAGATGCCGCCCTCGGCTAGGATGCGCGTGATGTCGGCCAGCACGCCGGTTTCATCCGCCACGCGCATGCGCAGGTAGTAACTCGAACGCACTTCGTCGATCGGCAGTACCGGCGTGTCGGACAGCGCGTCCGGCTGGAACGCCAGATGCGGCACGCGGTGCTCGGGGTCAGCCGTATGCAGGCGCGTCACGTCCACCAGATCGGCGACCACGGCCGAAGCGGTCGGCTCAGCACCGGCACCCTTGCCGTAGTACAGCGTCGGGCCCACGGCATCGCCGTTGACGACCACGGCATTCATCGCGCCTTCGACGTTGGCGATCAGGCGCTTGGTCGGCACCAGCGTCGGATGCACGCGCAGCTCGATGCCCGCCTCGACACGGCGCGTGATGCCCAGCAGCTTGATGCGGTAGCCCAGTTCTTCGGCGTAGCGGATGTCGACGGCTTCCAGCTTGGTGATGCCTTCCACATATGCGCGCTCGAACTGCACCGGCACGCCAAAGGCGATGGCGCTCATGAGCGTGAGCTTGTGCGCGGCGTCAAAACCTTCGATGTCGAACGTCGGATCGGCTTCAGCGTAGCCCAGGCGCTGGGCTTCCTTGAGCACCGTATCGAAATCCAGACCCTTGTCACGCATCTCGGACAGGATGAAATTCGTGGTGCCGTTGATGATGCCCGCGATCCACTCGATGCGGTTGGCCGTCAGACCTTCGCGCAGCGCCTTGATGATGGGGATGCCACCGGCCACGGCGGCTTCGAATGCCACCATCACGCCCTTGTCCTGCGCGGCCTTGAAGATTTCGTTGCCATGCACGGCCAGCAGCGCCTTGTTGGCGGTGACAACGTGCTTGCCGTTGGCGATGGCGCGCAGCACCAGCTCGCGCGTCAGGTCATAGCCGCCGATCAGCTCCACGACGATATCGATCTCGGGCGAATCCACAATCGCAAACGGGTCGTTCACCACCGGCACGGTCGCACCGGCCTCCTGCACGATGGCACGGGCCCGGTCGAGATTGCGCACGGCAATCATGGCGACTTCAATGCCGCGACCCGCGCGACGGCGGATTTCTTCCTGGTTCCGTTGCAGAACCTTGAGGGTACCGCCACCGACGGTACCGAGCCCGAGCAGGCCGATCTTGATGGGATTCATGAGACGTGTCGTAAAGAAACGAAAAAGCGAAAGGCAAAAAAACACAGGGCAGACACCTCGGTCTGCCCCGCAATTACTGATCTGGCGGAAGACCGATGTTATGCGGCCCGGATGCCAGTACCGTGACGCTGACGGTACCGCTCCAGGAAGCGCGAAATTCGGCCGATCGCTTCGCGAAGGTCGTCTTCGTGGGGCAGGAAGACGATGCGGAAGTGATCCGGCGAGTGCCAGTTGAAGCCTGTGCCCTGCACCAGCAGCACACGTTCTTCTTCCAGCAGTTGGCGGATGAAGGTCTGATCGTCTTCGATCGGGTACACCACCGGGTCCAGGCGCGGGAACATATACAGCGCAGCCTTGGGCTTCACGCAGGTCACGCCCGGAATCGCCGTGATCAGTTCGTGCGCAAGGTCGCGCTGACGGCGCATGCGGCCGCCCGGCGCCACCAGGTCCTTGATGCTCTGGTAGCCGCCCAGCGCGGTCTGGATCGCCCACTGGCCCGGCACGTTAGCGCACAGACGCATCGACGAGAGCATGTTCAGGCCTTCGATGTAATCCTTGGCCGGGCGCTTGTCGCCGGACACGACCATCCAGCCCGCGCGGTAACCGCACGAGCGGTAGCTCTTCGAGAGGCTGTTGAACGTCACCGTCAGCACGTCTTCCGACAGCGAACCGATCGCGGTGTGCTTGTTGTCGTCGAACAGAACCTTGTCGTACACCTCATCGGCGAAGATCACCAGGCCGTGCTCCCGCGCAATGGCGACGATGCCCAGCAGCAGCTCGTCTGAATACAATGCGCCGGTCGGGTTGTTCGGGTTGATGACGACGATGCCCTTGGTGTTGGGCGTGATCTTGGCGCGGATGTCGTCCAGGTCCGGCATCCAGCCGTTGGCTTCGTCGCACGTGTAGTGCACCGGCGTGCCGCCCGAGAGGCTGGTCACGGCGGTCCACAGCGGGTAGTCGGGAGCCGGCAGCAGCAGCTCGTCGCCGGCATCGAGCAGCGCGTTGGTGGCCAGCGAAATCAGCTCGGACGCGCCATTGCCCAGATAGATGTCGTCCAGCGTGACGTTCTTGATGCCCTGTTCCTGCGTGTAGTGCATCACCGCCTTGCGCGCCGCGAAGATGCCCTTGGAATCCGAATAGCCGGCCGAATTGGGCAGGTTACGGATCATGTCCAGCTGGATCTCTTCCGGGGCATCGAAACCGAATGGGGCAAGGTTGCCGATATTCAGCTTGATGATCTTGTGGCCGTCTTCTTCCATCTGCTTGGCCTTCTCGAGCACTGGGCCGCGAATGTCATAGCAGACGTTGTTGAGCTTGGCGGATTTCTGGATCGTTTTCACGGGCAAGGCGGCGATTGGCGACGTTGAACGGGCTTGAACTACGGGGCATTCTGTGGCGCAGCAAAGCGGCGACGGTAACGCCACACAGCGGCAGGCGCCGCTGCGCTTGTTCCTTGCCGGACATCGCTTATGGCGCGGCGGGCGAAGGAGAGAAAAAGATATAATTTAGCCCATTATGACAGACTTAGGCGCGCATTTTTGCAACGCAGCGAAAGCGGCCCGGAAGTCTGAAACCTAGCGCCTTTGTCCGCATGCTGCCTTGTGTGCCGCGGTCATCGCGCCCGATAGGATTCCCGCCTTGAAGCTCCATTCATCCGATTCGTCGACCATTCTCAATACCGTTACCGGCTATGGCGACGGCTATATCGAAATCAACAAGATGCGCTACGAGCACTCCGTGCTGGTAATGCCTGAAGGCGCCGTGGTGCCGTGGGATGTGTCGCGATTTGAAGACCTGACGTCCGAGCATTTCGCCCGCCTGCTCGAACTGGGCGCCGAAGTGGTGATCTTCGGAACTGGCAACAAGCTGCGCTTCCCGCACCCGCGGCTGACGGTGCCGCTCACCGAAAAGCGCATCGGCGTAGACGCCATGGACCTGCAGGCGGCCGGTCGCACGTACAACATCCTGATGCTGGAAGGCCGCAAGGTGGCCGCCGCCCTGCTGATCGAGCGTGCCTGACCGCATGCCGATCGACCGCACCGCTCAAGCGCCCTCCCTACCCTGGCGCAATGCCTCCCTGTGGCTGCTGGCTGCTGCGTTGCTCGCTGTCTGGCTCGGTACGCTGGGCTATCGGCACCTGATTCCCACCGACGAAGGCCGCTACGCCGAAATCGCGCGCGAGATGTTCGTCTCCGGCGACTGGGTAACCATCCGCTACAACGCCCTGAAGTATTTCGAAAAGCCGCCGCTGCAGATGTGGGGCACCGCACTCGCCTATACGCTGTTCGGCATCGGCGACTGGCAGGCGCGCCTGTTCACCGCGCTTTCCGGCATCGTCGGCATTGTGTTCACGATGCTGGCGGCGGCGCGCTGGTGGGGCAAGCGGACGGCGATCATCAGCGGGCTGGTGCTCGTGAGCGCGCCCCTGTGGAACGTCGGTTCGCACTTCAATTCGCTCGACATGGGCGTGGCCGGCTGCATGACGATGGCGCTGGGTGCGCTGCTGCTCGCCCAGCATCCGGATGCCACACGCGCTCAACAACGCGGCTGGATGTGGGCCTGCTGGGCGTCGATGGCGCTCGCGGTGCTGAGCAAGGGCCTGATCGGCGTGGTGCTGCCAGGCTTTGTGCTCGTGGTCTACACGCTGATCGCGCGCGACTGGGCCCTGTGGAAACGATTGCATCTTCTGACCGGACTGATCGTCTTCTTTGCCGTGGGCGCGCCGTGGTTTGTGTTGATCTCGATGCGCAACCCCGAATTCGCCTGGTTCTTCTTCGTGCACGAGCACTTCCAGCGCTTCACGTCGACCGTGCACAACCGCAACGCGCCGCTCTGGTATTTCGTTCCTCTGCTGGTCGCCGGTTTCCTGCCTTGGCTGGCACAATTGCCCGGCGCCGCGCGCCTAACCATGGCGCGCGCCGAAACCGCGAGTAACGGCTTCCGCCCGACGCTGGTGCTCGGCCTGTGGGCCGTCCTGATCTTCGCGTTTTTCAGCATTTCGGACTCGAAGCTGCCGGGTTACATCTTCCCGATCATTCCCGCGCTGGCGATTCTGGCGGCCTTGGTGCTCGAGCACACCAGCGAGCCCGCATGGCGCTGGCAACTCAAGGCCTTCCTGGCGCTGGCACTGGTTGGCCTTGCGGCCAGCGGTTACGTGGCAACCATGTCGTCGGAGATGTACCCGAACGCAGTGTTTTCTAGGTTTGCGATGTTCCTGGTTGTGGCGTTCGTGGCGGGAGCCGGGTTGACGTGGCTCGCGCTTCGCCTGGCGGACAGGCGCTTTGAAAGCGTGGCTGCATTTGCGTGCGCTTGGTTCCTTACCTTTACAGCGGCGATGCTCGGTCACGAGGCATTTGGGCGCTCCATGTCGGGTATCGATCTCGTACCGGCCGTCAAGGCGTGGCTCAAGCCAGACGTTCCGTTCTATGCGGTGGAGCGTCTGGACCATACAATGCCGTTTTACCTCGGCAGGGCCATCATCATGGTGCAGGAACCCGACGAATTGGCCTTTGGCGTCGAACAGGAGCCGGCCAAATGGGTTCCGACCACCGAAGCGTTCGTGGCCCGCTGGAAAGCCGGCGGCCAAGCTGTCGCCATGATGGGACCGGGCACCTATGACCGGCTGACAGCCCAGAGCGTACCGATGATCGTGATCGCCCGCGATGCCCGCCGCGTGATTGTCCGGCGCAACTAGGTTTTACCGCCACGGATTCTCGAAAGGGGCGCGCAAGCGGAATTGTCGTAACATGCGCCCCGACGGCGGGATTGAGAACATCCGCACGGGGAAACCGCCGCAGTCTGCAAAACATCAAAAGAACACATGAATCTGGTCACTTTCGGGCTGATCCTGACAGGCGTCATGCTCAATGCCTGCGCTCAACTGCTACTCAAGGCGGGCGTCAACAATATCGGCCGCTTTGCGTTTTCGGCCGACAACATCCTGCCGATCGGCATCAAGCTTGCAACGCAGTGGCCCATCGTTGGCGGCCTGTCGTGCTACGTCATCTCGGTGGTGGTGTGGATTCTCGGGCTGTCGCGCGTGGATGTGACCATCGCGTATCCGATGCTCTCGCTGGGCTACGTAGTCAACGCCTTCCTGGCGTGGTATCTGTTTGGCGAAGTGCTGTCGGTGCAGCGCCTGATCGGCATCGCAATCATCCTCGTCGGCGTGCTTGTGCTGGCTCGCTCGTGAGCCGATCTGCGCGCGCCCAGTACCCAACCCTATTCAAGTCATGACGCAAACCACCGCCACTGCCGAGCTGCCGTTCCTGCCCTTTGTACGCCCGACCATTGACGAGGCGACCATCGCCGCCGTGGCCGATGTGCTGCGCTCGGGCTGGATCACCTCGGGCCCCAAGGTTGCCGCATTCGAAGCCGCGCTGTCGGAATACTTCGGCGGCCGCATCGTGCGCACATTCGCCAATGGCACGGCCACGATGGAAGTCGCGCTGCGCATCGCGGGCATCGGCCCCGGCGACGAGGTGATTACCACGCCGATCTCGTGGGTCGCCACGTCCAACGTGGTGCTGACGGTCGGTGCCAAGCCCGTCTTCGTCGACATCGACCCCGTGACGCGCAACATCGACTTGGACAAGGTCGAGGCCGCCATCACGCCGCGTACCAAGGCGATCATTCCGGTGTATCTGTCTGGGCTGCCCGTGGATATGGATCGTCTGTACGACATCGCGCGCCGCCATAAGCTGCGCGTGGTGGAAGACGCTGCACAGGCCATTGGTTCGCGCTGGGGCGACAAGCGCATCGGACAGATCGGCGACCTGGTCAGCTTCAGCTTCCAGGCCAACAAGAACATCACCACCATCGAAGGCGGTGCGCTGGTGCTCAACACGCACGAAGAAGCCGTGCTGGCCGAAAAATATCGCCTGCAAGGCGTCGTGCGCACCGGCTTTGACGGCATGGAAGTCGATCTGGTGGGCGGCAAGTTCAACCTGACGGACGTGAATGCCGCCATCGGCCTGGGCCAGTTCGCTCAGTTGGAAGCCGTCACTGCACGCCGCGCAGCGCTAGCCCGCCGCTACTTTGCCGGCATGCGCGCAGCCGACATCGAGTCGTTCGGCGTCGAGCTGCCGGTGGAGAACTTTACGAATACCAACTGGCACATGTTCCAGATCGTGCTGCCGCTGGATCGCCTGAAGGTCGATCGCGCCGGGTTCATGGCTGGCCTGAAGACGCTGGGCATCGGCGCGGGCGTGCACTATCCGCCGATCCACCTGTTCAAGCTCTATCGCGAACTCGGCTGGAAGCCGGGCATGTTCCCGGTGGCCGAACGCATTGGCCGTGCCATCGTTACGCTGCCGATGTTTGCCGGCATGGAAGATTCCGATGTGGATCGCGTGGTCAGCGCGGTCCGCCAACTTTGCGCCCAGTACCAATAATCCAATAATGAAGACACCCGCTCTCTCGGTCGTCATTCCTGTTTACAACGAAGAAGACGGGCTCGCCGCGCTGTTTGCGCGCTTGTATCCCGCACTCGATGCACTCGGCATTTCGTACGAAGTCGTGTTCGTCAACGACGGCAGCCGCGACCGCTCCGCCGCCATGCTGGCCGAACAGTTCCGCGCGCGCCCGGACAGCACGCGCGTCGTGCTGTTCAACGGCAACTATGGCCAGCACATGGCCATCCTGGCCGGCTTCGAACATGCGCGCGGCGAACGCGTCGTCACGCTCGATGCCGACCTGCAGAACCCGCCGGAGGAAATCGGCCGCCTGGTGGAAAAGCTCGACGAAGGCTACGACTACGTCGGTACCATCCGGCGCGTGCGCCAGGACAGCTGGTTCCGCCGCACCGCGTCGCGTGCGATGAACTCGCTTCGCGAGCGCATCACGCACATCAAGATGACCGACCAGGGCTGCATGCTGCGCGCCTACAACCGCACCATCGTCGACACCATCAACCGCTGCCGCGAAGTCAACACCTTCATCCCGGCGCTGGCCTACACCTTCAGCAAGAACCCCACCGAAATCGAAGTCGACCACGAAGAGCGCTTCGCGGGCGAGTCGAAGTACTCGCTGTACAAGCTCGTACGCTTGAATTTCGACCTGGTGACGGGCTTCTCGGTGGTACCGCTGCAATGGTTCTCGGCGATCGGGATGCTGCTGTCGTTCGCCTCGGCGGTCCTGTTCATCCTGCTGGTGGTACGGCGGTTCGTCCTGGGCGCTGAAGTCCAGGGCGTGTTCACGCTGTTCGCCATCACGTTCTTCCTGATGGGCGTACTGCTGTTTGGTATCGGCTTGCTGGGCGAATACATCGGCCGCATCTATCAACAGGTGCGTGAGCGCCCGCGCTATCTGGTGCAGGGCGTGCTGGAGGAAACCTCACATTTGCATGAAGCAGGCGCTGCCGATCTGAAGACGGGCTCGCAGCGAGGTGTTGCATGAGTTCCGACATCAAGCGGCGCGCCGTCGTTTTTGCGTATCACAACGTCGGGGTACGCTGCCTGCGCGTGCTGGCCGCCCGCGGCATCCAGGTCGAACTCGTTGTCACGCACGAAGACAATGCCACCGAGAACATCTGGTTCGGCAGCGTGCGCGCGACCGCACAAGAACTGGGTATCCCCTACATCACGCCAGACAATGCAAACGGTGAAGACCTGCACGCCCGGATCGCCGCCATTGCGCCGGACTTTATCTTTTCATTCTATTACCGGCACATGATCCCGATGCGCCTGTTGAGCCTTGCCAAATTCGGCGCGTTCAACATGCACGGTTCGCTGCTGCCCAAGTACCGTGGCCGCGTGCCCATCAACTGGGCGGTTCTGCACGGCGAGACCGAGACCGGCGCCACCCTGCACGAGATGGTCGAAAAGCCCGATGCCGGTTACATCGTCGACCAGACCATCGTGCCGATCCTGCCGGACGACACCTCGCACGAAGTGTTCGAGAAGGCCACGGTGGCGGCCGAGCAAACCCTGTGGCGTGCGCTTCCCGCGATGATTGCCGGGCACATTCCGCGGCACCCGAACGTGTTGGCCAACGGCAGCTATTTCGGCGGCCGCAAACCCGAAGACGGCCGGATCGACTGGTCCAAACCGGCCCAGCAGGTCTACAACCTGATCCGTGCCGTGGCGCCGCCCTACCCTGGCGCCTTTACGGACGCCAGCAGCGAGCGCTACGTTGTCGCTCGAGCCCGTCTGGCGCATCAAACCTTTACGAATTTGCCGCCGGGCCTGCACGTCGTGGATAATGCGATGTTCGGCGTGTGCGGCGATGGGGGAGCCATCGCCATTCACGAGCTCTGGCGCGTCGAGCCCCAAGCTGCCAGCGGAACGTCTGTCGTGACTGCGCAGCAGCTCGCCAGCCAGCTCGCCCTCTCCTGATCTTGAGTTTGCCTTCATGAAAAAAGTACTGATCCTCGGCGTCAACGGCTTCATCGGCCACCACCTGTCCAAGCGCATCCTGGAGACCACCGATTGGGAGGTCTATGGCATGGACATGCAGACCGAGCGTCTGGGCGACCTGGTCAACCACCCCCGCATGCATTTCTTCGAGGGTGACATCACCATCAACAAGGAGTGGGTCGAGTATCACGTGAAGAAGTGCGACGTGATCCTGCCGCTGGTGGCCATCGCCACGCCGTCGACCTACGTCAAAGACCCGCTGCGCGTGTTCGAACTGGACTTTGAAGCCAACCTGCCGATCGTTCGCTCGGCAGCCAAGTACGGCAAGCACCTGGTCTTCCCGTCGACCTCCGAGGTCTACGGCATGTGCAGCGATTCGGAATTCGATCCAGAAGCCTCGCCGCTGGTCTACGGCCCGATCAACAAGCCGCGCTGGATCTACGCATGCTCCAAGCAGTTGATGGACCGCGTGATCTGGGGTTACGGCATGGAAGGCCTGAACTTCACGCTGTTCCGTCCGTTCAACTGGATCGGCCCGGGCCTCGACTCGATCTACACCCCGAAGGAAGGTTCGTCGCGCGTTGTGACGCAATTCCTCGGTCACATCGTGCGCGGCGAGAACATCAAGCTCGTCGACGGCGGCAGCCAGAAACGCGCCTTCACGTATATCGATGACGGCATCGACGCACTGGTACGCATCATCGCCAACAAGGACGGCGTGGCCTCGGGCAAGATCTATAACATTGGCAACCCGTCAAACAACTACTCGGTGCGCGAGCTGGCCAACATGATGCTGGAACAAGCCGCCAAGATCGACGAGTACAAGGACACCGCCAAGCAGGTCCAACTGGTGGAAACGACCTCCGGCGCCTACTACGGCACCGGCTACCAGGACGTGCAGAACCGCGTGCCGAAGATCGCCAACACCATGGAAGACCTCGGCTGGAAGCCGACCACCGTGATGAAGGACGCGCTGGCGAACATCTTCGAAGCGTATCGCACGCACGTGGCTGAAGCCCGCAGCCTGGTCGAAGACGGCAACGGCAACAAGTAAAAGCCGCATCTCAGTCGCACCTTCCGCGCAGGTTCATGGCCCTCATCGTCCTCAAGATTGACGTCGACACCCTGCGCGGCACCCGCGAAGGCGTACCCAACCTCGCGCGCATGCTGCGCGAGCACGAAGCTGGCGCAACCTTCCTTTTCAGCCTCGGCCCGGATCACACCGGCTGGGCGCTGCGCCGGGCCTTCCGCCCCGGTTTCCTGAAAAAAGTCTCCCGCACGTCAGTCGTCGAGCATTACGGCTTTCGTACGCTGATGTACGGCGTGCTGCTGCCCGGACCAGACATCGGCCGCAAAGCCGCTGCCGAAATGCGCGCCATTGGCGAAGCAGGTTTCGAGACTGGCATCCACACGTGGGACCACGTTCTCTGGCAGGACAACGTGCGCCAGCGCGATGCCGGCTGGACCGCGCGCCAAATGACCGCGGCTCACGCGCGTTTCACCCAGGTATTCGGCAAGCCTCCCGTGACGCACGGCGCTGCGGGCTGGCAGATGAACGACCACGCCTTCCGCCAGATCGACAACTGGGGCATGGCCTACGCCTCCGACGGCCGGGGCACGCATCCGTACATCCCGAGCGTTGACGGCAAAGCGCTGAACCACGTGCAATTGCCGACCACGCTGCCTACGCTGGACGAACTGATTGGCGTGGAAGACATCACCCTCGACAACGTCGCCCGGCACATCCTGAAGATGACCGAGTCCGACCGCGACCAGGTATTTACCTTGCATGCAGAACTTGAAGGGCAGAAACTCGCCCCGATCTTCAGCGAGTTGCTGCGAGGCTGGCGCGCGCAAGGCCATCGGCTTGGGTCGATGGGCGATTACTACGCAACGCTCGATCGCAGTACCCTGCCCGTGCAGCCCGTCACGTGGGGCGAAGTTGCCGGCCGCAGCGGCAGCCTGATCGTTCAACCGGCCTGATCCTCACGATCTCCAGTCGGGCGGCAGGCGCAGCGCCTGAGCATTGCCCGTCCACGAGCTTTCCGTCTCTTCCCCGCGGTTTTCCGGAACACACCATGCCTGTCACGCTCGACCAGCCTCTTCCCGATTTCTCCGCACCGGCCACCAGTGGCATCACGTTCTCGCCGGCGTCACAGCGCGGCAAGATCGTCGTGCTGTATTTCTATCCGAAGGACAACACCCCCGGCTGCACCACCGAGGCGATGAACTTCCGTGACCAGTACGACGCCTTTGAAGCCGCCGGCGCCGTGGTGTTCGGCATCTCGCGCGACAGCCTGAAATCGCACGAAAACTTCAAGGCGAAACTGGAGATGCCGTTCGAGCTGATTTCCGACGCCGACGAAGCCGTCTGCAACATCTTTGACACGATCAAGATGAAGAAGATGTACGGCAAGGACGTGCGCGGCATCGAGCGCAGCACATTCCTGATCGACAACAAGGGCGTGCTGCGCAGGGAATGGCGTGGCGTGAAAGTGCCCAACCATGTGGATGATGTTCTGACGGCGGTACGCGCGCTGTAACAGCAAGGTAGCCACCCGTCGGAAAAGCGCCCGTACGGCTTCTGGCGTTTGCTTTTCCGTCGATTTCGCATCGTCCGTCGTGATCAGTTTGCGCCGCACCACACGTCACATGTGACAGATTGCAAATCACAAAAGCTTCCGATACAGTCGGAACCGATGAGTACGAAATCCGGATGCCATTCCGATAGCCCACGACGGTACCGGCGGCCAAGTTGGCCTGATACCGCTTCTGCGTTTTTCCCGGCAAGCAGGCTGGGCAGAACGTCCGAATCGTGCAGCTTGTCGTGGCGTTCATCCAGGCCGCCTCACCTCTCGCAGGTCATGGCGGCTTTTTTGTGGCCGTCGTCTGCGCGTCAAACGTCGCGACGCGCCCATCCGTTTTCCCGCGTTTTCCGCCAGCACCGCCTCGCCACGTGCGCGGGCGGTGTTTCGTCGTTGTTCCACCCAGAGAGGTAATCGAAGCATGCCGCTGCCGACCATGCCCACCCAGCCAGCCCAATTGCTTGACCCGGCTGAATTCAAGCCTTTCGGCAAAGCCGGAAAGCCGAAGGCGGGTCAGGAACCTCGAAAACCGGTGCCAGCGCTCGAGCGCGAGGCGTTATCAGAAACCGGCCGTGCGCAACCTAAACGCAATGCAGCCAGCCCGGCCCGCGCCCGCTCGGGCGAAGCTTCCCCCATGGCGAAAGAGGGCCCACGCGAACACGCCGGCATCGTCGCCAAGGCGGTTGACAAGGTGAGCGCAGCCGGCAAATCGACCGAAACCGCTGCCCGCCGCCGCGCTCGCCGCGATGAGGGCCCGACCAAGCTGTTCGTGCTCGACACCAACGTGCTGATGCACGATCCGACATCGCTCTTCCGTTTTGAAGAGCACGACGTCTATCTGCCGATGATGACGTTGGAAGAGCTGGACAACCACAAGAAGGGCATGAGCGAAGTCGCGCGCAATGCCCGTACGGTCAGTCGCACGCTCGACCAGCTTGTGGCGGGCACCGATGGCGTCATGGACGACGGCCTGCCGCTCGCCAAGCTCGGCAACCGCGATGCGCAGGGGCGCCTGTTCTTCCAGACGCGTCTGAATGACATCAAGCTGCCCGACGGTCTGCCGCAGGGCAAGGCCGACAATCAGATCCTGGGCGTGGTGGCCGCGTTGCAGCAGCAACGTCCGGATCGATCCGTCGTGCTGGTGTCCAAGGACATCAACATGCGGATCAAGGCGCGCGCCCTCGGCCTGCCGGCGGAGGACTACTTCAACGACCGCGTGCTGGAAGACACCGACCTGCTCTACAGCGGCATCATGGCCCTGCCGGCGGACTTCTGGCAGAAGCACGGCAAAAACATCGAGAGCTGGCAGGACCCCAAGACGGGTACGACGTTCTACCGCTTGTCCGGCCCGCTGGTGCCATCGTTCCTGGTCAACCAGTTTGTCTTCCTTGAACCGAATGACGGCAGTCTGCCGCTGTATGCGCAAGTCAAGGAGCTGAACGGCAAAACCGCCGTGCTGCAGACGCTCAAGGACTACACGCACCAGAAGAACAACGTCTGGGGCGTGACCGCGCGCAACCGTGAGCAGAACTTCGCGCTGAACCTGCTGATGCATCCGGAAGTCGACTTCGTTTCGCTGCTTGGCCAGGCTGGTACGGGCAAGACGCTGCTGGCACTGGCGGCAGGCCTGGAGCAGGTGCTGGATCAGAAGCTCTACAACGAGATCATCATCACGCGCGCCACGGTGCCTGTGGGTGAAGACATCGGCTTCCTGCCCGGCACGGAAGAAGAAAAGATGCAGCCGTGGATGGGCGCCTTCGACGACAACCTCGAGGTCCTGCAAAAGTCCGACGACAATGCCGGCGAGTGGGGCCGTGCCGCCACGCAGGAGTTGATCCGCTCGCGCATCAAGGTCAAGAGCATGAACTTCATGCGCGGCCGCACCTTCGTCAACAAGTTCCTGATCATCGACGAGGCGCAAAACCTGACGCCCAAGCAGATGAAGACGCTGGTCACGCGCGCGGGCCCCGGCACCAAGATCGTCTGCCTGGGGAACATCGCGCAGATCGACACGCCCTATCTGACGGAAGGCTCGTCGGGCCTGACTTACGTGGTGGATCGCTTCAAGGGATGGAGCCACAGCGGGCATATCACGCTGGCGCGCGGTGAGCGTTCGCGACTCGCAGATCACGCCTCAGACGTGCTTTAGAAATCACATCGCGGCAACGTCATCAGCCGCAAACCGTTGTGCCATCGGGCCTCGCGATTGCGTGGCCTTTTTTTTGCTGCATCTTCGGCACCTCTCTTTTCTTCCCTGATGGAGGCCAATGATGCCCATGCAGCAAAACCTGCAGACCCGATCGCGCTTGACCCTGACGTCGGCCGCGCTGGCGATGATGCTGTCCGCCGGCGCGTCCATTGCGCTCGCCGACAACCTCACGCCAAAGACCGCCGGCCAGATCAGCTACGTCTGCGGCGGCGTTGCGCAGGACGAGCAGCAGGCGCTGAACAGTGAAGCCCGCAACTACAACCTCTCTCTGCTGTTTACGCAAGGCGCGCGCGGCGAGTATCTGGCCGACGTCGACGTCCAGCTCACGCGACACGGCAAGGAGGTCGCAAGCTTCCGCGCCGACGGCCCGCGCTGTCTGATCAAGGCACCGCCGGCCAGCTACAACGTCATCGCCACATACCAAGGCACCACCAAGCGGGCGACGGTGCAGACGGGCAGCACGCGCAACGTCCAACTACGCTGGTAAACCTGCCCGCAAAGCGCGACGCCATCAGGGCAAAATTCGCAGACCCGCGCCCTGCTTGGCGTTGCGCCTCGCCAACACGCAGTTTGGCTTTCTGACGCGGCGCGCATAGCATGCTCGCTATCCGGACTCTCCTGATGGCCAATGCTCACGCGGCACAGCTTTCCCCACGGCAACATGCGACTGGCAGGCGCCGCCCTGCTGGCGCTGGTGTGCCTGCTGTCCGCATGCTCCTCGACCCCGACCCGCTCCACCGCCTCGCGCGATACTGGCCTGCGCACGCGCGGCGCCCCGATCCAGGATCCGAGCGCCGGTCTGGAAGAAATCTCCATCGAAGCCATGGCGCTGGTCGGCACGCCCTACCGCTACGGCGGCAATACACCCGACAGCGGCTTCGATTGCAGCGGGCTCGTGCGCTACGTCGTGCAACGCGCTGCGTCTGTGAACCTGCCGCGTACCGCCGCCGAAATGGGCCGCCGCGGCACCTCACTGGATCGCCGCGATGTTGCATCGGGCGACCTCGTCTTCTTCAACACGACCGGCCAGCCGAACTCGCACGTGGGCATCTATGTCGGGCAGAACCGGTTTGTCCACGCACCGGCCACAGGCGGCACGGTGCGCCTTGAAGACATGACCAAGTCTTATTGGGCCAACCGCTACGGGGGCGCACGCCGTGTCGTGGCCGTGAGCAACCTGCCCGATGCACCGGCGCCGACCATCGCCCCCATCACGCCGGCGCCCGTCAGCCCTGCCAGCCCAATCGACGATGATCCGCTCGGTACCCTCGCCCGCACACGCGATGCTCAGGCCGACAGCCTGATGTCGACACGCGTGCCGGCGGCTGCGACGCCGCCTGCGGATGACGACCCCATCGCGCGCTTTGCCACGCAGTAGCGCATCGCTCGCCCCAATGCAAAACGCCCACCGGTTTGGTGGGCGTTTCGTTTTTGCGAAGTGAATCCGAGGCCGGCTTTGCTTACAGCACGTGTCGACCGATCCACCAGGCGATGGCCGCCATGAACGCCGACGCGGGAATCGTCAACACCCACGCCCAGACGATGTTGCCTGCCACCCCCCAGCGCACGGCAGAAGCTTTCTGCGCCGCGCCCACACCGACAATGGCGCCTGTGATGGTGTGCGTCGTCGACACTGGCACGCCCAACGCCGAAGCGAAGAACAGCGTCATGGCGCCACCGGTTTCCGCGCAGAAACCGCCGACCGGCTTGAGCTTGGTGATCTTCTGACCCATCGTGCGCACGATCCGCCAGCCACCCAGCAGCGTACCCAAGCCGATCGCCACATAGCAGCAGACGATGACCCAGATCGGCGGTTCGGTTGCCGTGGCCGACGCGTAGCCGCCCGCAATCAGCAGCATCCAGATGATGCCGATGGTCTTCTGCGCATCGTTGCCGCCATGGCCCAGGCTGTACAGCGAAGCGGAGAGCAGTTGCAAGCGCCGGAACCATCGGTCCACCTTGGATGGCGGCGTTCGGAAGAACAGCCAGGACACCGCCACCATCAAGAGCGAGCCGAGGATAAAACCCAGCAACGGCGAAATCAGGATGAACGCCACGGTCTTGAGCAAGCCACTGGCCACCAGCGAGCCCGTGCCGGACTTGGCCACAGCCGCGCCTACCAAGCCACCGATGAGCGCGTGCGACGAGCTGGACGGAATGCCGTAGTACCACGTGATGATGTTCCACGCGATGGCGCCGACCAACGCCCCGAAGATGACGTAATGATCGACGATGGACGGATCAATCGTGTCCCGTCCCACCGTGGTTGCCACCTTGAGGTGGAAGATGAAAATGGCGATCACGTTGCAGGCAGCGGCCATGGCCACTGCCTGCTGCGGCTTGAGCACGCCGGTCGACACCACCGTCGCAATGGAGTTGGCCGCGTCGTGAAAGCCATTCATGAAGTCGAACACAATGGCCAGCGCCACCAGCAGAACGACCACCCAGAGACTGATCTGAAGCGTATGCATGAGGCGTCGTCTCGTCAGGCGTTTTCGAGCACGATGCCTTCGATGATGTTGGCGACATCCTCGCAACGGTCGGTGATGCTCTCCAGTTGTTCGTAGATCGCCTTGAGCTTGATCAGCAGCTTGATGTCGTTCTCGGTGCGAAACAGCTTGGCCATGGCAGCGCGCATCACGCGATCGGCATCCGACTCAAGACGGTCGATTTCGTGGGCAATGGTGAGGATCTGGCGGCCGTTGTTCATGTCGCTGAGCAGCGCCACGGCCTTGCGGACTTCCTCGCAGCAAGCCACGCAGATGGTCGCGAGCTGGCGCGCCTCGTCCGTCACGTTGGTCACGTCGTACAACGAGATGGTGAGCGACACGTCTTCCATCAGGTCGAGGATGTCGTCCATCGTCGTGATCAACTTGTGGATCTCGTCGCGATCAAGCGGGGTGATGAAAGTCTTGTGCAGCAGTTCGATCGTGTCATGCGTGATGCGATCGGCCTTCTTTTCAAAATTCTGCACGTTGCGTGCATGCATTTCGGCATTGGGCAAATCGTTGACCAGCTCCTTCAGCGCGTGGGCCGCCTTGACGGCGCACTCGGCGTGCTGGTTGAAGTACTCAAAAAACTTGCCTTCGGTGGGCATGAAGCGACCGAACATGATGATCCTTGGGAACGGAAAAAAGCAGGAGTCGTAAAAACAACGCCGGACGGGATCACCGCCGGCGCTGTCATTAAAACGCAATATTTTACCGGAACCAGCCTCGCGACATGCGTGGCACGTTGTGGCAGGCCGACACGAATTACACGTTACGTGTCGTTGTCAAAGAAGGCATTGCCCCCGGTGAAGTTGTCGAACTTCGTGTATTCACCCAGGAACGTAAGGCGAACGGTCCCAATCGGGCCGTTACGCTGCTTACCAATGATGATTTCGGCCGTACCCTTGTCCGGAGAATCGGGGTTGTAGACCTGATCGCGATAGATGAACAGGATCACGTCGGCGTCCTGTTCGATAGCACCGGATTCGCGCAAGTCCGACATCACAGGACGCTTGTTCGGGCGCTGCTCCAAGCTTCGGTTCAACTGCGACAATGCGATCACGGGGCAGTTGAGTTCCTTCGCCAGACCCTTGAGCGATCGCGAGATTTCCGAAATTTCGGTCGCACGGTTCTCACCGCTGCCCGAGCCCGACATCAGCTGCAGGTAGTCGATGACGATCAGGCCGAGCTGTCCACACTGGCGTGCAAGCCGGCGCGAACGTGCACGCAACTCCATCGGGTTCAACGCAGGGGTTTCGTCGATGAAGAGCTGCGCGTCGTTCATCTTCTGGATGGCATGCGTCAGGCGCGGCCAATCCTCGTCGAGCAGTCGGCCGGTGCGCAGGCGGTGCTGATCCAATCGACCGACCGAACCCAGCATACGCATGGCGAGCTGCGTACCCGCCATTTCCATTGAGAACACAGCCACCGGCAGGCCCTGCTCCACCGCCACGTGTTCGCCGATGTTCAGGGAGAATGCCGTCTTACCCATCGATGGGCGACCGGCCACGATGATCAGGTCGCCGCCCTGCATACCGCTGGTCATGCGATCGAGGTCAACGAAACCCGTCGGCACACCGGTAATGTCGCTCTGGTTATCGCGGTGGTACAGCTCATCGATGCGCTCGACCACCTGCGTCAGCAGCGGCTGAATTTCCAGGAAGCCCTTCTGCCCACGCGAGCCCTCTTCGGCAATCGCGAACACCTTGGATTCGGCCTCGTCCAACAACTGGCGCACGTCGCGCCCCTGCGGGTTGAAGGCACCAGCGGAAATCTCGTCGGCGATCGTCACGAGTTGGCGCAGCACGCCGCGGTCGCGAACGATCTCCGCATAGCGACGGATATTGGCGGCGCTCGGCGTGTTTTGGGCCAGCGCGTTCAGGTACGCCAGGCCACCCACCTCTTCCGCCTTGCCAGCGGCCTGCAGTTGCTCGTACACCGTGATCACGTCAGCCGGCTTGGCCTGCGAGATCAACTTGCCGATATTGTGGAAGATCAGCCGGTGGTCGTAGCGGTAGAAATCGTGCTCGTTGATGAAATCGGCAATGCGATCCCAGGCGGCGTTATCCAACAGCAACCCGCCGAGCACCGACTGTTCGGCCTCGATGGAATGCGGGGGCACCTTGAGGGAATCGAGCTGGGGATCGGAGGGCGCGTTCATGGCGGGATTATAACGGCGCTGCTCAGTCTTCAATTTGAACCCCTGACACAAAGGACAACAAAAAAGGCAGAGACTTTCGTCCCTGCCTTCTTGACTCGCGCCGGCCGGCTGCCCAGGCGCCGCGAGGTGCAGCTTGCGTGCTTAGACTGCGTCGCCCTGCACCAACACCGTCACGTCGACTGCCACATCGGTGTGCAGCGACACGACGACCGGGTGATCGCCAACGGTCTTCAGCGGGCCATTCGGCATACGCACTTGCGCCTTCTCGACCTTGAAGCCTTGTGCAACCAGTGCGTCGGCGATGTCGTGATTGGTGACGGAGCCGAACAGACGGCCATCCACACCAGCCTTTTGCGACAGTTGCAGCGTCAGGCCGTTCAGCTTCTCGCCTTCGGCTTGTGCAGCTGCCAGCTTTTCAGCAGCCAGCTTTTCCAGCTCAGCACGACGGGCTTCGAATTCCTTGATGGCGGAATCCGTAGCGCGGCGAGCTTGCTTGTTCGGGATCAGGAAGTTACGAGCGTAACCGTCCTTCACGCGCACCACGTCGCCCAGGTTACCCAGGTTGACGACCTTCTCGAGCAGAATAATTTGCATTGTCAGTTCTCCTTATCCCGCTGATTAGTGCTTGTGCTGATCGGTGTACGGCATCAGCGCGAGGAAACGTGCGCGCTTGATGGCCGTGTCCAGCTGGCGCTGATAGATCGCGCGCGTGCCGGTCAGGCGGGCCGGCGTGATCTTGCCGTTCTCGCCGATGAAGTCCTTGAGCGTGTCCAGATCCTTGTAGTCGATCTGCTCAACGCCAGCCACGGTAAAGCGGCAGAACTTCTTGCGCTTGAACAACGGGTTTTGCTGCTGGAAGCGCTTCTTGTTCTTCGCGTCGCGCTGCTTCTTGTTCATGAATGCCATGATTCAATCCTTTACGAATACGTTACATCCGGAGATGTGAAAGACCAGTGCCTTACTGCTGCGGTGCTTGCGAGCCAGGAATCCCACGCAATCCAGGACGGTGCCCGGAGCGATGCGATCCAGAACGGAAGCCATCTTGCCGGCTGCCAGTGCCTCCATCGAAAACTCGATCTGCCGCACTGTCTGCGCTTCGACCGCCTGCCCGCTGTATGCCAGCAGACAATTGACGATCGGCACGCCGGCTGGGGTGTATCGCATCACCTCGCGCTCGACCAGAGTGGCGACGAGCTGCAGGCGGTTGATGGCGTTGTCCCCGAGGGTTTCGTTCATGCTGGTGATGCGCGATCAGGCTTGCGCAGCACCGCGCGGCATCAGGCGGCCTGTTCGGTCTGAGCGGCGGCCTTCTTGGCCTCTTCGCGTGCGACTTCCTTCATCATCGGCGACGGCGCCGTTTCAGCCTTCTTGGTCTGAACGATGAGGTGACGCAGCACGGCGTCGTTGAACTTGAAGGCGTGCTCAAGCTCAGCCAGGGTTTCCTTGCCGCACTCGATGTTCAGGCACACGTAGTGAGCCTTCGCGAGCTTCTGGATCATGTAGGCCAGTTGACGACGGCCCCAGTCCTCGACGCGGTGCACTTGGCCGCCTTGCGAGGTGACCGTGCTCTTGTAGCGCTCGATCATCGCGGGCACTTGCTCGCTCTGGTCCGGATGGACGATGAATACGATTTCGTAATGACGCATTGACGCTCCTTGTGGATTAAGCCGCCCGGGCGTCACACTCCGGTGCAGCAAGGTTGGTTAGCCTGCTATTATACGCAGGCTTTTGCGACTTTTTCAATATCGATCAATGACTTGCTGAAGCGAGGCAACTTCTGCCTGGGCGCGACCAGAGGCTAAAAGCAACGTCAGAAGCACACGCGCCTTATATGGGTTGAGCGTACCGCTCGACGCCCAGCGGTCCGCACTAGGCAGCGCAGGCACCACGCCAGCACCGGTACGCGTGGAGCGCAGTACGAAAACCCCCTGCTGACTCGCCCGGTTCAGCGCCGCTTCAAGATTGGCATGGATGGAACCCGCACCGGTTGCGGCAATCACCAGCCCCTTCACGCCCGCGGCAACCAGCGCATCCACCACGCGAGCATCGGGCTGGGCATAGCTCGCCACAACCTCAACCCAGGGCCACTGGCCCGCAGGCGGCATCGGCAGCACGTCGGCTGCGGCCACACGTTGCCCTACCCGCTGAAACTGCACCTGCGTGTCGAGCACGAAACCCAGCGCGCCGGTGTCCGGCGAAACAAACGCCTCAACCGCGTAAGTGTGACCCTTCTGGACATCGCGGGCGGCATGCACGCGCTGGTTGAGCGCCACCAGCACGCCTCGCCCGCGCGCAGACGGACTGGCCGCCAGCCGCACCGCATTCAGCAGATTCAGCGGGCCATCCGCCGACAGCGACGTCGACGGCCGCATCGCCGCAGTCAGGACGATCGGTGTATCGGTCTGCTGCGTCAGGTGCAGTAGCATCGCGGTCTCTTCCAGCGTGTCAGTGCCGTGCGTGATGACCACGCCATCCACACGCTCGACGTCGATCCAGTGACGGATACGCGCCACCAGCTTTTCCCATACGTCGAAGGTCAGATCCTTGCTATCGATCTGTGCGACCTGTTCAGCGCGCACGTTGGCGAGGCGCTCCAAACCAAGCTTGCTGGCCGCGAGCAGTTGATCGATGGGGACGGCGCCAGCGCGATAGCGTGCGGCGGAGCCAGCGTCGTCAGCAGAGCCGGCGATCGTGCCGCCGGTGGCGAGGATGGCGATGGTAGGCAAGGACATCGTTGCAGACATGCGTGGTGGGCAAGGCGCGCATTGTATCCGCCCGCATCGCCTTTGCCGACGCGGGATTGCCCGGGGCGCCGGCAAAAACAAAACGCCGGCACCCAGGCCGGCGTTTGCAACAGAAGCCGTATCGATTATTTCTCGACGAAGGCGCGCTCGATCACGTAGTCACCCGCTTCGCCCATGCGCGGCGAGATCTTGAAACCGCGGTCGTCGAGCAGCTTGCAGGTGTCTTCCAGCATGGCCGGGCTGCCACAGATCATGGCGCGGTCGACTGCCGGATCCATCGGGGGCAGGCCGATATCGACAGACAGCTTGCCGCTGTCGACGAGGTCCGTCAGGCGGCCCATGTTGCGGAACGGCTCACGCGTAACCGTGGGGTAATAGATCAGCTTTTCGCGCACCTGATCGCCAAAGAACTCGTTGTTCGGCAATTCCCGGGTGATGAAGTCGGCATAAGCCAACTCGCTCACTTGGCGCACGCCGTGCAGCAGCACGACCTTCTCGAAGCGCTCATAGGTGTCCGGGTCCTGGATGATGCTCATGAACGGCGCGAGGCCGGTGCCGGTGCCGAACAGATACAGGTTCTTACCGGGTAGCAGGTCATCCAGTACGAGCGTGCCGACCGGCTTCTTGCTCACCAGCAGCTTGTCGCCCACCTTCAGATGCTGCAGTCGCGACGTCAGGGGGCCGTTCTGCACCTTGATGCTGAAGAACTCGAGGTGCTCTTCGTAGTTCGGGCTCGCGATGCTGTAGGCGCGCATCAGCGGCTTGCCTTCGACCTCCAGCCCGATCATGACGAAGTGGCCGTTATGGAAGCGCAGCGCCTGGTCGCGGGTGGTCTTGAAGCTGAACAGCGAGTCATTCCAGTGATGGACGCTCAGAACGGTCTCTTGATTGAAGGCGGACATGGTGACATTCGGGCCAACCCAATGAAGCTCAATCGGGTTATGTGGCGATGCAAAAATCGGTCAAGGCCTTGATTTTATGCGATTCGCCGCGGCCGCGCCTGCATGGATTGCGCATAAGCTTCTAACCAGTCGCATGGGTTTTGACGCCGGTCATAAGGACTGGGCGCCTGCGCAACAGGTCACAACAAAATCACTTGCGCTTCCTGCGTCACTGTATAAAATCACAGCACCTGTTCAAATATACAGTACGCCGATGGCCACCCTCACCCCCCGCCAGCAGCAGATTTATGACCTCATCCGCCAGACGATCCAGCGCACGGGCTTTCCGCCGACGCGCGCCGAGATTGCCGCGGAGTTTGGCTTCTCGTCGCCCAATGCGGCTGAGGAACACCTCCGCGCGTTGGCACGCAAGGGCGTGATTGAACTGACGCCGGGCGCCTCGCGTGGCATTCGGCTGCGGGCGGCGGGCGACACGGCGCAGCATCAGTTCTCGCTGCCGTCGATGGGATTGATGCAGTTGACACTGCCGCTGGTGGGCCGCGTGGCCGCCGGTAGTCCGATCCTGGCTGCCGAGCATATTGATCGCCAGTACCAAGTGGATCCGTCGCTGTTCTCTGCGCAGCCCGATTTTCTGCTGAAGGTGCGTGGTATGAGCATGCGCGACGCCGGCATTCTCGATGGCGATCTACTGGCCGTGCAGCGCGCCAGTGAAGCCACCAACGGCAAGATCGTCGTGGCTCGACTGGGCGACGACGTCACGGTCAAGCGCTTCCAGCGCAAGGGCCGGCATGTCGAGCTGATTGCCGAGAACCCCGATTTCGAACCGATCCACGTTGATCTGGATCGCGATGAGTTTCACCTGGAGGGCTTGGCCGTCGGTCTGATCCGGCCTGCTGCTCCGTAAGTCTCCGGCGCATCTCAGCGCCAAACCTTCGCTGTTTGATTCCACTTGAAGGTGAGCCAGCGGCTCGCCGGGGCGGAGTCTTGCCACTCGCTTTTCCACCCGAACTCACGAGGTCTGCCATGCGACTCGGATCGATGTCTTCCCGCCGCCGCCCGGTACAGCCGGTTCCCTTCCGCCAAACCCAGGGCGTGCGCATCTATCAAGGGGAGCAGCGCCGTACGATGGTCGGCAGCATGGCCGCCATCTGCCGCATGCTGGATGCGATTCCAGCGGCCTCGCGCACTGCTGGCGCCGAAAGCTGCTGAGGGAAAGAGAAGGCCGATGAGGGCTGTGAAGCGCGCTGCAGCGGCCGATCAGGGCATACCCCAATGCTGCCGCCGCAACTGATTTCATACACTTGCCGTGCCCTGAGGACAGGGCTTTCTTCAACTGATTTTCGGCCCGCCGTTTGAGCGGGCTGTTTTTTTCTGCTCGTAAGTTGCTGCAACGGCACATTTAACGATGTTCCGTCGGTGAAACGGACGTTTACCCCGATGTTGTTTGGCGTACGTGACAGTAGTATTGCTAATGCCCTCAGGGGCAATGAGATCGCTGAATTCGAAGCCCGCACATTGCGGGCTTTTTTTTGCGCCGCGACCGGCAGGCGAGCCGCTAAACGCTCCCCGCTTTCTCGACGACGAGGATTCGCGCCTCGCCCCGCGGGTGCGCCACATGCTCGCAGCCGATACCGGCGAAGAAGATATCGCCGGGTTCCAGCGTCGCGACTTTCTCCTCGCCGGCTTCGCGGTAATGCATGTCGACCGTACCGTCGAGCACCACGAACACCTCCTCACCGTCGTTCACATGCCAGCGGTAAGGCTGGTCCGTCCAATGCAGGCGCGTGGTAATGCCACTCATATTGGCAATATCGAGCGCGCCCCAGGCACGCTCGGCGGTGAACGACTTGGCGCGGATGATGTTCATGGCGATCGTGCGTCGGTTATTGCATTGACTGCAGGTTGCCGATGCGCACCAACATCTCGGTGAACATCTGCATATCGAGGTCGAGGTCCTGCACTTCCTTGTACTCGTTGGCGTTGTGCGCCGTGTACTTCTTGCCCGGCATGGCCGGGCCGAAATTGATGGCGTTCGGCATCAGCTTGGCCGTCGTGCTGCCGGCCGTCGGCACGGGCTTGGCGTCGAGGCCCGTGGTGTCACCATAAATGTTGAGCAGCGTCGACAGCCACGCGCCCTTCGGATCGCGCGCCATCCAGTTGCCTTGATCGTGGTTGATCTCGAGGGCGACATGGTTGGCCTTGGCCCATGCGTTGATCTTGCCGGCGATTTCACCGCGCAGCGCATCAGGCGTTTTGCCGCGCGGCATGCGCACGTTGGCGCTCACCTCCACGCGGCCATTCTTGTCGCCGATCACCGTAGGCGAAATGGTGAGCGGCCCCATGAAGTCGTCCTTGTAGGCGACGCCCATGGTAGTGCCGAGGTAGTCGGTGCCGTAAAGGTCGGTGAGGTAGCGCACGGCATGAGCGTAGGCGTTGTCTGCCAAGCCGAGATCGGCTGCACGCAGGAACAGCGCGAGGCGCGGCAGCGGGTTGACGCCCTCTTCCGGACGCGAGCCGTGTGCGGAGGCGCCAGTCACCTTCACGACGATGCTGTCGCCCGTGCGCGCGATGTCGATCGAGAACTTGCCCTGCCCTGCCAAGCTGTTCACGAACCCATCGCGCTTGGCTTCGAGCGCGGCGGCGGCCAGGCCCAGATCACCGCCCTTGAGCGTGGCGGTGGCCGTTTGTGGGATGGAGCTTGCCGACGCCGCGCCCGTCATCGAAACGATGGCCGTATGCGAAGCATCGCCAGCTTGCGCAGGGAAGAACACCTTCAATGCGCCCGAGCCTTTCTCAGCAACCACGGCCGGGTACTTGCTGTCGAGCACGATGTTGTACGCAGGCAATTGCGTGTGCTCACGGTAGTACTTCATGCCATCGCCACCGGTTTCTTCGGTGGTTTCGATCATCAGGCGGATGGTGCGCGCGAGCGGCACGCCACTGTCCTTGACCGTTTTCATGGCGTACATCGCGGCGGCAATCGAGCCCTTGTCGTCAATCGTGCCACGGCCGTACAGCAGATTGCCGACGCGCGTGACCTTGAACGGATCGAGCTTGGTGCCGTCGCCGAGCACCCACTCCTCGGCCTTGGCGGGTACGACGTCGGCGTGCGTCAGGATGCCGAACTCGTCCGAGCCGGTGCCGGGCAGCGTAACTTCAAAGACGCGGTTGTCGACGTTGCGGTATTTCAAGCCGAAATCGCGCGCCATGCCCTCGATCAGCTTGCCAAACGCGACGATGGCGGGGTTTTCGTACTGCGGAATCTTGTCGTCGCGCACCGTGGGCAGCGCGACCATCTTTTCGATCGAACCAATCACGGCCTGCTGGTTGTGCAGGCGGTTGTACAGACCCAGCAGGCGCCCGATGTTGACGAGGTCATCGCCGGCCACCGGAGCCTTCTTCTGGTACGCGGCGACACTGCCCGCGACTTGCGGATCGGCCTTCGCGGCTGCCGCAAGAAAGCTGTTCAGATCGGCCGATGCCTTGGATTGCTCGGCGGCGAGCAGCGCGTCGAGTTGCGGTTTCTGAATCGTGGCGGCAAAGGCGCCGGTGCCGCAAGCCAGCGACAGTGCGATCGTCAGCGAAGACAGGCCAATACGGGCAGTGCGTTGCATCGAAGTGGTTTCCGAAAAAGGCGAAGGCGCCATCATAGGGGCGAAGCGCAAGCCACGCATTGTGCAGCGCGAAAACGCTAAGGCACGCCCGCTGCGCGGTATGCTTGGAGCTTTCCCAGGAGGCTTGCCGCATGGAACCGTCTCTGGACACCGCCCCCGGTCTGTTGAGCGTGCTGGAAGAACTGCGCCGGCGCGAACCCATCTTCCATCGCCCCGAGTTCGGCACGCGCCGCGAAGACTTCGAGCGCATGACCACGGAAGACTTCTGGGAAACCGGTGCCTCGGGTCAGCGCTACAGCCGCAGCTATGTGCTTGGCGTTCTCGATGCCCGGCACGGCCACATCGGCGAGGATTTCTGGCAAACGCGCGATTTCCGCTGCCAAGAGATTGCGCCGGACAACTACCTGCTGACGTACACGCTGGTGCAGTCGAACCGGACGACGCGGCGGGCGACGTTGTGGCGGCGGACGCTGGATGGCTGGAAGGTCATATACCACCAGGGAACCATCGTGGCGGAGAGTCGTTGAACTCCGTTGCGAAACCCTCTAGGCAAGGCGAAAGAATGTTTGTATAATCGCTGTTTCCTTGAACGGCGACACGCCGGTCAGGCAACAACGGTGGCTGTAGCTCAGTTGGTAGAGTCCCAGATTGTGATTCTGGTTGTCGTGGGTTCGAATCCCATCAGTCACCCCAAGTTTCAAGAAAAAGCCCGCATTCGCGGGCTTTTTTGCATTCAGCGATCGGGGCAACGCCCCTTTCCCCGCATCAAACCGCTACCGCCTCCTCATTCGATTCTTCGCCACGCCGCAGGTGGGCACGCGCCTCGTCGAACAGTGCATGGGCGTCGGCCAGCGTCTTGACGCGGCCCAGCGCCTTGGAGTCCGACAGCACGCGCCGCCAGCCGCGCGCGCCCGCCACACCGCGATACAGCCCCAGCATGTGCCGCACCGCCGCACCTGCGTAGCCGCCACGCTCTACCCAGCGGCCGACGTAGCCGATCATCGCGTCTTCCACCTCGGCGCGCGTGGGGGCCTCGGTGCCTGCGCCGTAGTAGCGCGCATCGAACGCAGCCATCAGATGCGGATGGTGATACGCCTCACGGCCGATCATTACGCCATCAACGTGCGCCAGGTGCGTGTCGATCTGCTCGAGCGTCTGCACCCCACCGTTGAGCAGAATTTCCAGATGCGGGAAATCCCGCTTGAGCTGATAGACGACTTCGTAGCGCAGCGGCGGAATCTCGCGATTTTCCTTCGGGCTCAGGCCTTTCAGGATGGCATTGCGCGCGTGCACGATGAACGTCTCGCAACCCGCCTCGGCGATGGTGCCGACGAAATCGCGCACGAAATCGTAGGTCTCGATTGCATCAATGCCGATGCGGTGCTTGACCGTGACCGGAATCGACACCGCATCGCGCATCGCCGTGACACCCTGCGCGACGAGCTTGGGCTCAGCCATCAGGCAGGCGCCGAACGCACCGCGCTGCACGCGCTCCGACGGGCAGCCGCAGTTGAGGTTGATTTCTTTGTAGCCCC
Source organism: Ralstonia sp. 110700041-2 (assembly GCF_056280165.1). NCBI lineage: Bacteria > Pseudomonadati > Pseudomonadota > Betaproteobacteria > Burkholderiales > Burkholderiaceae > Ralstonia > Ralstonia sp. 110700041-2. The sequence goes on from NZ_JBSFAI010000008.1 coordinate 273,074, forward strand.
ATTGCTGGCCGAGGCGCGCGGCCTGGGCCAGATCGTCCGGTTCACTGCCGCCGAGCTGGAGCGCCACGGGATGCTCGAACTCGTCAAAATCGAGGTGGCGCGGGACGTCGCCGTGCAGCAGCGCGCCCGTGGTCACCATTTCGGTGTAGAGCCACGTGTGGCGCGAGATCTGGCGATGGAAGAACCGGCAATGTCTGTCAGTCCAATCCATCATCGGGGCCACGCTCAGCCGCCTAGGCGTTGATTTCATTGGAATACGGTTTGAATTCAAGCGCTTACACCCTACTGTTTTCTGCGCGATTTCATGAGATTTGTGGCGGTTTCCGCTCATTTTTTCGGCCCAATGCTACGGCGTGGCACCGAGGAAAAATGGGCTCGATCAGCGAGCGAAAACGCAGGGACGGGAGTATAGGGTACACGGCCCAAATCCGCCGGAAGGAAGGCGGCGTGGTCGTACATACAGAGACCAAGACGTTCGACCGTGCGCCGGCTGCGCGGGCCTGGCTCGTGAAGCGCGAAAAGGAGCTCGACCAGTCAGGCGCCCTGAAGACCGCCAAGCAGGAAGATCCGCTGCTCTCGGAGGTCATCGATCGGTACATCTGCGAATCTGTCCAGCCGCTCAGGCGCACCAAACAATTTACAAGGACCGGTTGGTGGCACCTGAGATCGCCACCGAAGTAAATAACGCGGTCAAGCTATGGCTCGCACGCGGGTAGTTGTTGGCGCTTGGCTTGTCGCCGTCACCGCTCATTTTTTGACGTACGCGCTGTCTGCCCAGCCCGAACCAGCAGAGTGGTACGCCTCACTCCCGAGCTACCGAGCGGCGATCTTCGGACTTACACGTTTGCCGCTGTGGCTGGCTGGCCTGTGCGTACTACTGGCATTGGCGAGCTGGATCCGCCGGCAGCGGTGATCGGTCATCCCCCGCCCCCCTCTTTGCCGACTAAGAGTGCACTGCGCGGGATGGGCAATTGATCTATTATCCAACTCCCCCTTCCCCGTCACGTGAGCGAAGTTAGCTCGCGTCGATCCACTACTGGCGCTGTACTGCACTTCGAGTGAAGTCAACGTCGCACAAGCCTGCTTGGCAGGAGCGTGCAGTGTTCAACGACCACGCCCCGACCAGGCGTGAAGCCGTTGCCCAAAATCCTTTACTCGTTTTGCCAAGATGATTCAGATCCATAACGCAAGCCAACCATCGGCACCCAACAAGCGCTGCTCCGGATGCAACTCCGATGATGGCACCGCTATCGAGATGGCCTTCGCATTTCAGCCGATCGTTGATCTGCGCACGGGCGACGCCTACGCACACGAAGCGCTCGTACGCGGACCCAACGGAGAGCCTGCGGCATCGGTGCTGACGCAAGTGGACGAGGCAAACCGTTACCGGTTTGACCAACGGTGCCGCACCACCGCAATTGAGCAGGCGGCCGGGATAGGGATGGACACCTTTCTATCCATCAATTTCATGCCGAATGCGGTGTATCAGCCTGCCGCATGTATCCGCACAACGTTTGAAGCGGCCGAAAAATTCGGCTTTCCCATCAATCGGATCATCTTCGAAACCATCGAGGGCGAAGACATCATCAACCGCCCCCACCTCCTGGAGATCTTTCGGGCATATCAATCGTTCGGCTTCCAAACCGCGATTGATGATTTCGGTGCCGGCCACTCCGGGCTCACCCTACTCGCCGATTTCCAGCCGGACCTGATCAAGTTGGATATGGCACTTATCCGAGGAATCGATTCAGATCTGGTGCGTCAACGCATTGTTTGCGGTGTGCTCAGCATCTGCAACGACCTCGGGATCCGGGTCATTGCCGAAGGTGTTGAAACGGCACCGGAACGCGACTTCCTCGCTGCCGCGGGTATCACGCTCATGCAAGGCTATCTGTTCGCAAAGCCTACGTTCAGAGCAATGCCACCGGTATCAAACACTCGCTGATGGTCACACGGACTTTAGCCAGACCGACTGCGGGCACACCGGCTATCCAGCTTCGGGCCGATCCGTCCGGGCTGGCGGACGGCTGATTCCCATCAACCCCGTTCGATTGGACAACCGAGCCCGGTAACTTATGAGCCCACCACTGCTAAAACTATTCGAGGCGGCCATTACGCAGGCATGGAATGCCATCGTGATCACCGATGCCGACATCGCTGTCGGTTGCCGAGTGCAATTTGCCAATCCAGCGTTCACAGCCATGACGGGCTATTCTCTGGACGAGCTACGCGGCCACTCCCTTAGGATTCTTCAAGGTCCGGACACCGATCCGGCATTGATTGATGAACTTCGCATCTGCCTGAAAGAGGCGCGACTCTTCGAGGGCACCGCAACGAACTATCGAAAGGACGGCTCAAGCTACACCGTCCGCTGGAGCATTTCACCAGTTCGCGACGACAGCGGGTTGGTCACCAATTTTGTCTCGGTGCAACAGGATATTTCCGACTACGAACAGGCAGAGCAGACAAACAGACTGCTCGCACGCGCGCTTGATGCAACAAGTGACCCGGTCATGCTTACGGATGCAAAAGCTCGGATCATCTTCGCGAATGCTGCCTTCGCCAAGTCCACGGGCTACACGGTCGACGAAATCCAAGGCAGCACGCCCGCCATGTTCAAGTCAGGCAAACATGACGAGGCTTTTTATGCGGCTATGCGCCGCTCGCTTGCCAGCGGACAAAATTTTCGCGCCACCTTCATCAATCGGCGCCGTGACGGCTCGCTCTACCATGCAGAACAAAGCATCTCGCCGATATTCGGAGAGAAAGGGCGTATAAGCCACTACGTTAGTGTGAGCAAAGACATTACCAAACGCGTAGAGCGGGAACAGGCACTGTTACGTGCAGCCACCAAAGACAAGCTCACCGGTCTGCACAATCGTCACCATGGCGAGCAACTCCTTGCGGAGCGGTACAGGACCGCCAGGACGCTGCAGCGCCCCCTTACCCTCGTCATGTGCGACATCGACCACTTCAAGAGAATCAATGACGAGTTCGGTCATCCCACCGGAGACCGCGTACTGGCCGAGGTGGCCGACATGCTCCGGCAAGCGGTCCGCAGCCGCGACGCTGTCATTCGCTGGGGTGGCGAAGAATTCATGATCGTGCTCGACGAATGCTCACAGACGGATACCGTCGACCTTGCCAAGCGCATTCTCGATCGCGTCAACGCCCATGAAGATGGGGAAGTCCCCGCGCTGACCCTCTCGCTCGGGCTCGCGACGCTGGCCCCAGACGAGGCGATCGATGAGCTCATCGCACGTGCTGACTCGGCTCTTTACGATGCGAAACGCGCCGGGCGCAACCGGCTGTCAATCGCGGCTTGATTGGCCAAATCGCAGGCCGAAGAGCACCGCGACAACGAAACCGTCATGCGGCTCCTCCGGGAGATCCCTTGAGATCAAGAAAGAGTCGGAGAAGCAGCGTCAGCGATAGTCGTGGGCAAGCCGAACGCATCAAAAAGGCGCGTCACATTCCCGCCCACAAAGAGGGTCATCCGTGAGATTCCGTCTGCATCAACCGAAACGACATGCAGTGAGTGCGCTGCCAGCGGCGCCATTGGTGAGGAGCGCGAACGGAAATACGCAGCAAATCCAGGTTCGCCATTTGCGCGGATTTCTTTCATCCGTATGTCCGAATATGCCGGCCACGCCCATGCGAAGAAGGCTCGTATCGATTCTCGTCCGGCATACCACTGCGCGAGCGGTGGCATCGTATAGATCGCGTCGTGCTTGAGCAGTGTGGCCAACCGATCGGCATCGCGCTCTTCCCACGCTTGTACGTAGCCGCGAAGAAGACTCCTTTCGCTTGGCGTTGTCTCGCTTACGTTGGTGATCTCTCCGGAACTGTAACCAGTGGCCAACTTCGAGCGGGCGCGTTGCAAGGCGCTATTGATTGAGGCGACAGACCCTCCCAGCAAACCTGCCGTCTCCGCTACCGACCACCCCAGTACATCACACAGCAAAAGCGCAGCCCGTTGTCGTGGGGCGAGTTGCTGGATAGCCGCCATGAACGCCAGGCCCGTAGCTTCCCTCATGCTGATGCGCGCCTCAGGAGTTGGGCCTGGGTCGGTGACGGCGTCCAGTTCCGATTGGGGGTAAGGCTCCAGCCAAGCAACATCAGGCGCAGGTTGTCCGTCCGGCATGGCGGTGGTGGGGCCGTCGAGCTGATCTGGGAGGCGGCGCGCTAGATTTTTCCGTTTGCTGAGCGCATCAAGACAGACGTTTGTCGCGATCCGATAGAGCCACGCTCGAAACGAACCGCGGCCATCGAACGTGCCGTAGCTTCGCCATGCACGAACGAACGCATCCTGAACGGCGTCATCAGCCTCATGCAGTGACCCCAACATGCGGTAACAGTGCACCTTGATTTCCCGTCGCGCCGCGCCGAGAAGTTCATTGATATCCCTGCCACCTGATTCATCGCTGCCGGGGTCAACTCCCAGCCTGCTGTCCTGAGGCTTCATGCTTTGTTCCCGCTTTACTGGCCTGCGCCAAAGTCCATGGCATGCCGTTCGGCAAATTGGCTAAAAGACGTCGGCAACACGTTGAAGCGCTTGTGCGTCGATAGTTCAATGGTCGACTCAGACCCGCCCTGGAGCCGCTCGTGGACTTGCTTGTCCAGCGCGTCGGCCACCTCCGTAGGAATACCAGCCGCAACCAGGGCGCGCCAACGCTCGAGCGGACTGATGGGCACATACCGTACCTTGCGACCCGTTGCTGTCGACAAATGCTGGGCGACGTCAGCCATGCTCAAAAGGTCGGGGCCCGTCATGGGCAGCACCTCCCCATGGTAGCCGCCATCACGAAGCAACTGGAATCCAACTTTTCCAACGTCCATCAAATCAACCGGACTCAGCTTGATGTTGTCGAGCGCCAGATACAGCGAGCCATCGTTAACGATGCTCGGTGCTTCAAAAATGTACTCCTGCATGAAACCCGTGGGTCTCAGGCTCGTCCACGCCATGCCACTACCTCGCAGGTGCTCTTCGATCCGCTTGTGCATGTTGCTGAACACGAACGTCGTTTCTCGTCCTGCGTTCAGTCCGGATAGCTTGATCAGGTGATGAACGCCAGCCGCTCTACAGGCGTCGATGAAAGTCACTTGCGTACGGAACATGAATCGCCCCGGCTTTCGAGGAGGCCGGTTGGTTTAAGTTGAGGCTGCTTCAGCGGCCTCGCTGGCGAGTTGCCGCCAGTAGTTTGCCTCAGCTTCTGCCGGCGGGATGTACCCGATGGGCTCAAGCAGTCGGATGTGGTTGAACCGGTGCACCCATTGCAGGGTGGCCAGTTCGACGGATTCCCTGGACTTCCAGGGTGCTCGGCGATGAATCAATTCGGCCTTGTACAGCCCGTTGATGGTTTCGGCCAGTGCGTTGTCATAGCTGTCGCCACGGCTGCCGACCGAGGGCTCGATGCCAGCCTCGGCCAATCGCTCGGTATAGCGAATGGACAGGTATTGCGAGCCCCGGTCCGAGTGGTGGACCAAGGCATCAGAGCTGGCGGGTTGGCGGTCATACAGCGCCTGCTCCAGGGCATCGAGCACGAAGTCGGTACGCATGGTGCTGCTCACCCGCCAGCCCACAATGCGCCGCGCGAACACGTCGATGACGAACGCCACGTACAGCCAGCCCTGCCAAGTGCTGACATAAGTGAAGTCGGACACCCACAGTTGATTGGGCCGCTCGGCTTTGAACACTCGCTGGACCCGGTCCAATGGGCATGGCGCCGAAGCATCCGGCGTCGTGGTCCGCACCACCTTGCCACGACGCACGCCCCGCAACCCCTGACGCTTCGTCAAGCGTTCGACTGTGCAACGCGCGACACGGATGCCCTCGCGATTCATCGGCTTCCAGACCTTGTCGGCGCCATACACCTGCCAGTTGGCATGCCAGACGCGCTCGATGTCGGGGATAAGCGCGTCGTCGCGTTGGGCACGTTTGCAGCGCAGCGCCGGTTTGCGTTGCTGGGCCGCGTGGCGCCGGTAGCAAGACGGGGCAATCTGCAAGACCTTGCAGATGGGCTCGACCCCGTACGCATCGCGGTAGCGGTCGATGTACGCCTTCACGACTTGAGTCGGCGGTCGAGCTCCGCCTGCGCAAAAAACGCGCTGGCCGTCTTGAGAATCTCGTTGGCGCGGCTCAGTTCCTTGACCTCGCGCTGCAACCGCTTGAGCTCCTCGCGCTCGCTGCTGGTCAGGCCGTCACGTTGCCCGCCATCGACCTCCTCGCGCTTGACCCAGTCCAGCAGCGTCTGCGGCACGCAGCCAATCTTGGGCGCGATGGATTCAACCGCCGCCCACAACGACGGATACTCGCATCGGTGCTCTTGCACCATGCGCACGGCGCGCTCGCGCACCTCGGGTGAGAACTTGTTCGTCTTGTTCATTGCTCCATTCTCTCAAGAGTTGGAGCCTCCTCAAATCCCGGGGCGATTCAGCAACAGCATATTTGTATCTCCGGGTAGTCAGTCGAGGGGCCAGCGGGGACCGATATTGCGATCCCCTGCTGAACAAGACTGATCTGCCCCGCCCTTCTCATCGGTCGCCCTGACGATGAGCGAAATTTTGCTGGCGCACCGATGAATATCGATCGCATGCCCAGTCATATCAGTAAGCCCCAGAGTAGATGACAGGGGCGATTGCCCCATCCACTCATGGATCAATCATGAAGCTCTACTACGCGCCCCAAAGCTGCGCTCTCGCACCGCACATCGTCGCTGCCGAAGCTGGTATCCCGATCACGGCTGTCTCTGTCGACATTCCCACGCTTAAAACCGATACCGGTATCGACTATCTGACTATCAATCCAAAGGGCTTCGTTCCGGCTCTTGAACTGTCTGATGGCCAGGTTCTAACGGAGAACGCTGCGATCCTGCAATTTCTAGCCGACCAGGCGCCCGCAGTCGGATTGGCGCCTCCCAACGGCACGTTCGAACGCTCCCGCCTGCACGAGATGCTGCATTACCTGGGCACCGACATTCACCGCGGCTACAGCCCACTATTTCGCCGCGAGACGCCGGCTCAGACCCGCGAAGAGCGACAGTCCAGCCTCCGGCGCCACTATGCAGTACTCGACACTGAGCTTTCACGCACGCAGTTTCTTCTCGGCCACCAATTCAGCGTCGCAGACGCGTATCTCTTTACCTTGACGCGTTGGGCGAAGCTCATTCAGTTGGATATTTCCCAGTTCGGCCACCTGCAAAGCTTCCAAGGGCGTGTCGCCGCGCGTCCTGCAGTCGCTGCAGCAATGCGCGCTCAAGGTCTGATCGACGCGTGACGCCTTAATACTTCTGGTCAAAGAGGACTCCATGAACTCACCAAATACGCCTGTGCCTGCAACTGCGACGAGCAGCGGTTTGCACGGAAAGGTCGCGATGATTGTTGGAGCAAGCCGCGGCTTGGGCAAAGGCATTGACCTGCCCCCGGTTTTAGTACGAAGCACAGTTAGAGTCCGAGGTTAAAAACTCTTGCTCATGCCCCTGCGCAAACTGCATCGGGGTCAGGTAG